>JABDFS010000033.1 GCA_013286425.1 Bacteroidota bacterium | reverse complement strand
AATGAAAAGATAAAGCAAGTATTTAATGATTTTAAGACCATAGAAACTTTAAGCTTAACTGACCTTTCTAAATATGAAAAACAAATAATTTTAGAAGACCAACACCTAATCAAAGTTTGGACAGCTAAAATACCTTCTGAAAATGTTTCAATAATCATTGAAATAAATTCAGTTTATTCGATTGACACAACAGTTGATGGCCAGAGATTAAAAGATACCATTATTTACAATGACTATTTCTTTCAACTAAAGGATAGTTCTAAAAATGTTCATTATCAAAGCATAGACAGACAAGGTGTAAGTAAATATTCGATTGGCAATAGACAAGTTTTTGCAAACCGTGAAATGATTTTAGTTGGACTTTTCTGTGTTGATAATTCAAATAATATCAAACGACTTTTAGACAAATACAACTTCGCCCAACAAGTGCGTTTGCAATAGGCTGGCTCGACATTAAATTCTTAGCAACTTGCAAGCATTAGCAGTTGTTCCAGCTTGACCGTTCTATTTAGCTTATGTTTTATAATTTCAAGTTTAGTTTTTCGGTTAAGCATTTGTACCAAGCTGACAGTTCGCTATTGCCAGCCCATCGCAAACGCTTTAACGTTGGCTGCTATTTTTAATGACTCTAAATTCAAAACGATTCTAATGACTCGGAAATTCATAAACAATTTGTTGATCTTTATTCTTAGCATTTTGACTCCTTACATTGGAACAATATTTTTTATACTGACAACGAACATTTTTATTTTACTTCTGATATTTTTACTTGCTCTTATTTTACTAATTGTTTCAGGAATTACTTTAACTAACATTGAATCTCATAAATCAAAAAAGAAGTACTATTTAATTGTCGCAGGCTTAGCAATAATTTGTTATTTTCTTACTTATAATATTCAACGAAATACCGCTGACTTAGTTTATTATAAATCAAAAGAAGTTTTGCTAAATGAACTTGTGGTTGATATAAAAAGCTACAAAAAGATTAAAGAAATGAGTGACGGCCTTAGATTTTGGAAATCCGTAAATAATATCTCGATAGAAGCAAACATTAATGATGTTGATACAACAGATAGTGGGTTTGGCAAGAAATATTTTTTAGATGATGTTCTTAAAAAAAATAACATTGACAAAGCATACTATGAATTATTTAGAAAAAAGCTAATTGACACTGGATTTGAAAGTTTCATTACCCTTGATGATGGAACAATCTCTTTTACTATGGATGGCATGCTTGACAATTGTTATGGAATAGCTTATTCTGAGACTGGAGAAAATCCTGAAACAAATGACTGCGGTGACATAATTAGATGGGAAAAAATTAGTGACCATTGGTATGCCTGGGGAACAACTTAAAGAAGATAAACCAGCAGCCAACAAGGCGGTTTGGCAAAAAACTGGCTGACGTTACACAGCATTAGCTCTTGTTTTGCTAATCAGCTTCAGTAATCGGCTGGACGTTATAAATTTGGCGACATCAATGGCAATGTACTTTTAATTATAAATTTAGCAGCGGTTCGGGCTGGACGAATTTCAAATACCAGTTCTTCGGCCAAGCCCTAACGTTGTGCGCAAATTTTGCATACACCAAAATGACTAAAAGCTTTATTTCAATATTTATTTTTTCGCTGCTTTTTTCATGTTCACAATCGACAAAAAATTCTGAATCAAAAATTTCATATTCAAAAGCTCAACGCCAGATTCAATATTTAGTTGACAAGTTTAAAGCGGATGTGCAGCAAGAAAAAGATTTTAATAAACAGGATAGTGTTCGTTACAAGTATGCATATAATTTTTATGACTTACTTTCTAATATTTACATTGACAGTATTAGAGTTCATGTGGACTCTGTTAAAATTGACCACTTAACTATCATAATAAAATCTCATTGTAATAAAGAAATTGCCTTCGAAAGTTCTCTTACATTTCTGCCAAAAATGGACTCAACTCAAGATTTACTTTTTAGATTTATGAAGGGACTAAAATCTGGAATGGACACGATGGTAAATTTTGATTATTTGGGTGACCATCATATCAGACTACCTAATTCTAATGACACTCTTATTGTAAAAATATTTGCTTATCCATCTCCAATCTGGTTACCTAAAAAAGGATAAAAATGCGCACAACAGTGGCATTTGTAAAAGCATGGCTTGACCAGCAACAATCTGCAGCAGTAATTCTTATCATGTTTTGTTCAAGCCGACCTTATGTAATTCAACATTTGTAATTATCTTGAATATCAGTTTTTCAATTAAGCATTTGCACCGGCTGACAAATCATTATTGCCATGCCTTCACAAATGCTTCAACGTTGGTTGCAATTTTGACATAATGATCAAAGCAATTAATTTTTCAAGTCGACGTTTATAGACAACACATTGACAACAAGGTTTTGAAAAAATCAATTATTCTAAATCAAGCTAATAATTGGACTATAAATGAATTATTAATGAAGCGGGTAATCTTTTTATTGTCGCTCATCCTAACAAGTACTTATTCAAATTCTCAAACTAATATTGACAGTCTTTTATCCGACGTTGAAAAATATCAGCATGAAATATTCAATTCAAGAACCTTTACTTTGACAAATACAAAGACTTATGACATTGCAAAGGCTTTCAAGGTTTTTGAAAATCAAGGAATGTATAATTCAACATACTTAATACTCAACGACGACTCAACTTACATCTACTATTCTGTTTACGAAGTTGGCTTTGACTTAACTACCGGGAAATGGACTCGATTTAATTCAGACACATTTACTTTAAATTGGGACGAAGCAAAAACACTTAACTATGTAAATGACGAAAAGATTTACAAAAAGTTTTTCCAATATGGCAGTCCAACATTTGCACCAATGATAAGTTGGTTAATTAAGATAAGTGGTGATAAAATTGAACCTGTTGTAATTGCAAACGACAAAAACTGCAACCAACAGTGGCATTTGTAAAAGGCATGGCTTGACCAGCAGCATTTGTGCAGAAGTAATTCTTATCACCTTTTATTCAAGCCGACATTTCGCTATTGAACATTTGTAATTATCTTCAACATCAGTTTTTCAATTAAGCATTTGTACCAAGCTGACCAATCGCTATTGCCATGCCTTCACAAATGCGTTCACGTTAGCCGCAATATGATGACTATTTCATTAGAATATAAGCCGGACAACGGAATTGTTTACGGGAAAACTTTTATTCCCTGGGGAACGACGCGTAAAAAAGTTCGAGAAACGCTTCAAAGTGAATATGAAATCAGCGACCAAGAGTTTGCTGGCACAGTTTCACGACGAGACATTTATAATCAATTGAAAGGTCAACCAGTATTTCTATTCTTGATCTATGACAGCAATGATCAATTTTCAGAATTGGAAATCCGTAGTGGTATCGAGCTGAATATTTTTGACAAAACTATAAACTTTGAGATGCAATTTTGGGATGCTGTTGATACACTCGACAAAGTTTCTTCTATGCAAAAAATAATTGACGAAGGTGAGGCTCTCTTTATTGACCTCAAATTAAGCCTGTGCTCTGGAGCAAGCATGAGTGGAGACCAAGAAGACAATCAGCTTTCTTACATTTATTGTGCCCAAGACATCAGTCACTTGTTGGACTGACAAATGCGGCTAACAAGGCGGTTTGGCAAAAAACTGGCTGACAATTCGCAGCATCAACTTTTGTTTGGCTACTCAACAGTTGTTATCAACTCGACGTTATAAATTGGCGACATCAATAACAATGAACTTTTGAATATAAATTTAACTTCGGTTCAGGGTGACGGGAATACTAATACCAGTTCTTCGCCAAGCCCTGAACGTTATATGCCATTTTAATGAAGACGCTACTAACTGTAATTTGCATTTTGACTGTTGCTTGTACAAACACAAACAACAAGGCTATCAAGATAAAACTTAGTTTGGTTGACTCAGCATTTTTAGAAGAAGGTTTTGATACAACAGCTATTTATGAACCTTCTTGTTTGCATTATAAAGGCAAACCGCTTTTTGTAGTTGGGCAAGACATAAAACAATTTGACACTTCATTTTCGTTCAGGTACGACCCTAATGGAAAATATGAAAAGTATTTTCCAGCAATCAAAGATTATCTTTCATTAGACGATTTTTATTCAGCAGAACTTTCAACAGGTTCAATTGTTGGCGTACTTTATTTTTCAGCAGACAGTAATGGGCACATTTTCAAGTTTGTTGGTGGCTGGTCAATAGACGGAGATTTGGTTGACACATCTGGCATGGAAATAATGAGCTATTTGCACGACAAATATTTTCCTTGTCTTCCGCCAGACTTTAAAGGCAAACAGACATTTGAATTGACACACAAAAATTTCATTGAGAATTTTAAACTTAACTATTTGCCAGACACTTCTGAAAACAAGAATGACATAACGCCACATTGGTCTTTAAATTATTCAATCATGTTGACGAAGAAGAAAAACGGCATGTAACAAGTGCGTTTGCAAATAGGCTGGCTCGACGTAAAATCATCAACCATTTTTGCAAGCATCAGCTGCGGGTCCAGCTTGACTTTTGCTATTTAGCTTATGTTTTATATTTTCAACTTCAGTTTTTCAATTAAGCATTTGTACCAAGCTGACAATTCGCTATTGCCAGCCCATCGCAAACGCTTTAACGTTAGCGGCAAGTTTATTTGACCACCCTGCAGTTTGACGAAATGATAGAAGAGAACATTTTATACCACCAGACTTTAATTACAACTTATAACGAATTGATTAAAGTAGGACATTTAGAATTAGCTGAAAAAATTCAATCAATTCTACAGACTAATGAATTGCCAAAACCTATCAAACACAACAAAAAAGACGACGAAGCAACATCAAAATATTTAGTTGAATTGAGAGAAGAGGAAATAGAAATTATTCAAAATCTGTTTTTAAATTTAGAAGTTGCAAATGTATCAATGCAAGGACATACAACTCCACTTGCTTCTTTTTATGCCGACTATGCTGACATTTGGAGAAACGTTACTCCGCATCTGAAAAAGACAAACTAAAATGGGATACAAAGCTGTTTGCATAGACTGTAGAAAATCATTAAATAGAGCAATTGACTTTGGCTCGGAAAGAGAATATTCTTGTTCGGTATGCGGTAAACCTATGACACTCCTATCTCATTTATTTAAGCCACCTAAAAAGACTGACACCAAACTTTGGGAGACAGTAAAATATTTAGTTGACAATGGTTTTCGTTATCAGCATATTTATAAAATCGTTGAGAAGAAAAATGGAATTATAATAAGCAAAGAGGGTTATGTTCCATATCCAGACAATTTGAAAGACGCAAAAGAATTTGTAGAAAAATATAAAGAGCAACTGCCAGACCAAACAAAGAAAAAAGCCAGCCGCTAACAAAAGTATTTATGCAAGCAGGTCTGACATTACGCATTTCGGCTTTAGTATAGCTATTCAGCATCAGTCCCATCGTGACGGAACGCTATTGAGCATTAGTAATATTCATCTTTGTATCTTTACTCGGCTTCGGTTATCGGCTGATACGGCTCTATTGCCCTGCCTGCATAAATACCGAGCCGTTAGGCGCAATATTTTCAGCAGCATTAACCTATAATGTTGACAAAATTGGCTTTCGTTATTATTCAAAGAGAATTACTTCATTGCACTAATTATATAAGGTTTAAGAATGCTTAACGACTTGACATCTGAGCAGAGAAAACTTGCAGATTTTATGAGTGGCTTGTCTGAAAGATGTTACTCATCGGGCTGGTTGAGGAATTTAGAATATGTTTTATGGGACACGATAAGTAATGGAGAACGCAAGTATGGACACGACAAAATTTTACAGCACGACATTGAAGAATTAAGACAGTTATCTGCAGACTGCAATTGTTGGATTTACTTTGATGATGTAAAAGAAGAAACAAATGTTGATCTTGCATCATGGACACAAAAGTTCAATGAAACGACTTTGCAGAACCCGAATGTTTTAAAAGGGTGACAACAATGCGCCTAACACCGGCGTTTGCAATAGACTGGCTCGACATTAAGTTCTCAGCAATTTACAGGCATCAGCAGTTGTTCCAGCTTGACCTTTGCTATTTAGCTTATGTTTCATATTTTCAACTTTAGTTTTTCAATTAAGCATTTGTAGCAGGCTGACCAATCGCTATCGCCAGCCCATCGCAAACGCTTTAACGTTGGCGGTAATTTTATGTGACACATCCAACTCTAATAGTTTGAAAAAATTAATTATACTTTCAATATTTTTTACTTTTTCGTTTGTTCAAAATTGTTGTGCCCAGATTGACACGACTACAATTAATAAATTTACAGCTTACTTTTTTTTGTCTTCACAAGACACTACAAAAAGAGAAATGGCTTATAAATATATTGCAGATAGTATATTCACTATCGAACCGGACATTTTAATGATGGCAGGTATGATGCTGTATTCAAAAGGATACAAAGACAGTTCGATGTACTGGTTATTTTTGGGCGAGATAAGAGCAAGGTTTTTAGCAAGTTTATACAATGAAAATTCGAACACTGCCTTATACTCTTCCTTTCATGCAATTGCTATGGGAATAGTAAAGGAATATGCAAAAAACAATGTTCAAGTAATTTATATAAAACTAAATCAAGCGTTAGAAAATGATAGTTTAAATCCTTTAAATCCATTAGAATTTTTAGATTCCCTTTCTGACACATCCCAGTATATTCCTCGGCAAGAATGGAAGCAACATTATTACAACGTAAGACAAACTTATTACCATCTTGAACAAGAAATTTTACAAAATGGAAATTCTATTTTTGAAGATGATAATAAGAAAAAGACAAAGCCCAAATAAAAACTACCGCCAACAAAAGGTTTGGCAAAAAACTGGCGCGACGAATGCAATCTCAACTTTTGTTTTGGCTATTGTGCTGTAGTTATTGGCTTGACTTTATAAATTTGGCGACATCAATTACAATGAACTTTTAATTATAAATTTAGCAGCGGTTCGGGCTGGACGAATTTCAAATACCAGTTCTTCGCCAAGCCGTGAACGTTGTGCGTCACTTTTACAAACCTTCCGTTGACAGACAATAATCTTTAAAATGCCAAGACTTTTTTCATACTGTATTCCGTTTGACGATGGAGCTGCACCAAACCCATTTTGGGGAGTTTGTACACTAAACATTTGCAAACCTGTAATTCGCAGAAATGCAAAAAAGAAAGATTGGATTGTTGCAACAGGCTCGACACAATTCGGCTTTGAAAACAAAGTTGTTTATGCTATGGAAGTAACTCAAACTTTGGCAATGCAAGACTATGATACTTATTGCAAAACTCAACTTCCAAAGAAAATTCCTAATTGGCGAGGCAAAAGTTATAAAGAAAGAGTTGGTGATTGCATTTATGATTTTTCGGTTGACCCAGCTAAAATTTTAAAGAGTGTTCATAATGAAGGTAATCGCAAAAGAGATTTAGGTGGACAGTTTGCTTTGTTGTCAGACCATTTTTATTATTTCGGCGATAAGCCAGAGCCTTTGCCAGAACATTTATTACCAATTGTACGACAAGGACAAGGCCACAAATCAACCGCAAACCAACCATATTTTCATGACTTTGTAGACTGGATTTTGAAACAAACAAAAGCAAAGAATAAAGTTTATTCAGAACCACACGACAGACACTTATTTACATTGGACAGTGACCATATAACCAAGTGTGCAGTTAGAGATAAAAAGCAAGACGACCTGGACGAAGAACTTGGCGACGAATAAAGCGAACGCACAACAAGCGGTTTGGCAACATGGCGGGGCGACGGATATATTAGTAACTTTTTGTTCGCTATTCAGCTTCAATTCCAGCTTGACGAATATCGCCAGGCAAAAGAATAAACGATGAACTTTTATTTATAAATTTAGCATCAGTTACGGGCTGACGATTTTCAAACACCGCCACATCGCCAAGCCGTAAACGTTACCTGCAAGCTGGACACAACACAACCAAATGACACGACGCTTTAACATTATAATTTTAGTGACCATTATTGGACTTTCTGCTTTTAAAACCCCAGACTTAGATTATGTTTTGACAATTAAAAAAGGAACCATAAAAAAGCAAGGCGAGCAAACTTATTGGGTTATTCCTACTACTTTGACAAACAAGTCAAAAGATACATTGAGATATTTCAGCATGTCCTGTTCGTGGCAAGACTTTTATTCTGTTGATAGTAGGAAGCTCAACATTGAACCTTCACTTTGCGAAAAGAATATTCCAACCATTTTGACAATAGCACCAGGACAAAGCTCAATGGTCCACATAAGACTAATAGTTAGTCAAACAATGGACACAAAAGAAATTAAGTTTAAAATTGGTTTTAATCTAATTGCAGCACACAAAGGACAAAATCCTTTTGACTACGACGATAAAGAAGGACAGAAAAATAAAAACATTATTTGGTCAAATTTAATATCCATGTAGGTTGACAAGCCTGCAGGTAACAATGGGTTTGGCAAAAAACTGGCGCGACTCAACGCAACATCAACTTTTGTTCGGCTATCAGCAGCAGTTATCAGCTTGACGTTATAAATTTGGCAACATCAATAACAATGAACTTTTAATAATAAATTTAGCAGCGGTTCGGGCTGGACGAATTTCAAATACCAGTTCTTCGCCAAGCTCTACCGTTAGCGGCAACCCTAAACGACAGTCACCATGAAAGATTTAATTTACTATCCAAACTTTGAATCAACCAATAATGATTGGCTAAAATTTGCTTTGCTTTATATTGACAGGCTTAACCCTATTATACCACCAACAGGCGACAGTGAACGTTCTTATTTATACCATCAGCTTATAAACGAAACAGATTTAATTCAAATCCACAGACCAGAATATCATGATGGCTATACATCTTCACTTGACGCAATTGACATAGCGGAGAGGATTGCAAAAACACCAGAAAGATTTGACTTATTCTTTAAACAAATTAATCCCGTTAGACAGTGGCAAGACAAGAACCAACAAACTTATAAGTTGTACGGTGAGAAATTTAGCCACGATTGGGAATGGTTTTGCCTTGAAAACAAATTCGCAAAAAAAGCAGACGGCGGACTTTTAATTTCAGAACAGTTAGGTACACTTTACATGGTAGTACTTGCTAATACAATCGCTGACAGTAAAGGAAAGTCGCCAATCACGGACAAAACAAGCATTGACAAGCTTTCTTACTTTTTAAAATCAAAAGCCCCGACCCCAACTAAAGAGCTTACTAATGCAAAATCAATCATAGAATTGAAACTACCGGCTAAACTGAAAAGCATTCCGTTTGAAGAAATTATCAAACTTAGAAACTTAAAAAATTTTAAAAAGCAACTCAAAGCGTTTCATTCAGAATTGGACAGTTTCTATAAAAACATTGAAAATGGACAAACGGAAGTTGACTTTGTAGACAAATATAATAGTGTACTTTCTGATTTTACAGAGAACATTTTTTCTTTAAGTTTTGACACTACAAATTTTCTTTTAGGAGCAGACATGTTACTAAAGTCGCCTGCATATACAGAAACCGAATTTTTTAAAACAATCGTATTGGCAGGAACAAGCCTTGTTGTGAAATCAGGGTTTTCATTACAAAAAACTTGGAAAAATTCAAAACCAAAAAGACATTGCAGAAGATACTTGACACAATTGACAAGATTAAGACCTTATGGACGACAGGGCAGCCGCTAACAAAAGTATTTGCAAATAGCAGGGGGCGACGGAAAGTACTTCGGCAGCAGTAATTCTGTTCATCTTCAGTTATCGGCTGACAGTTCGCTGTTGAGCATTTGTAATTATCTTCGGCAAAACAAACAAATCAGCTTCGGCACCGGCGTGACGGAACACAGAATGCCCTGCCATCGCAAATACCGATTCGTTGTGCGTCACTTGTGACAATTTAAAAAGCAAACCCAAAACAATACCTCAAAATTTCAAACATTGACACGATCCGAAGATATATTCATTCTTGACAAAAGCATTTGGACACAAGATGATTATGAAAAAATGGGTTGGCATGACTGCAATATTTATGGCTTAATTTTTTCCCCACTTGACGACATTGGCACAACTAATTTAATATTTGACATTGACTATATTTTTAAGTGGGTAAATCCAATTCCACCAAAGCGAATATTTTCTTTCTGGATTTCTCCTTGCACGTTAATATTTAAGGACACATTTGCGCTGACAATAAACATTGACAGACGTGGAGGGGCAACTGACATGTTAGAAATTGCTGACCTTCTTCTTATTGACAAAGTAGAACAAGAAAAAAACAAATGGATTTACGAATGGTCAATTGATTTGCAAGAAGGCAACATAAATTTTAAATCATCAGGCTTTGACCAAATAGTGCGACAAAAGCCAATTCTTACTGACAGTCAAATATTAACTTTCGAAGAAAGACAAGGTATTAGCTTCACGACAATGCCAATTACACTTTGACAAAAAGCGAACGCACAACAAAGTGGTTTGGCAAAAAACTGGCTGACGTAATGCAACATCAACTTTTGTTTGGCTATTAAGCTGTGGTAATCGGCTGGACATTATACATTTGGCGACATCAACAACAATGAACTTTTAATTATAAATTTAACTGCAGTTAGGGCTGGACGAATTTTAAATACCAGTTCTTCGCCAAGCCGTGAACGTTAGCCGCAACCCGGACACAGCTCGAATATGGACATACTTAAAGAAATAGAACAGCAAATTAATTCGATAAAAAAAGTTGATAGTTCAAACTATTTGGACTCAATCTTTACTCATATAGACAGAGCTGAATTCTATTATAAGCAAGGTAAGTCTGACACAAACTTCTTCAATGATGTTATTTACAGAAGTAATCAGGCTTATGAAGGAGCATTAAAGGAATCATATAAAGTGCTTGCAGACAAATCCGAAGAAGAAGTATTCAGAAAAACTCCAAATGACATTGAAAAATTTTTTGAAACAAATAATATATTTAGAGAAAGAGTTTTACAACTGTTTAAAAATTATCGACAAGAATGGAGAAATAAATCCACTCATGATTTCAAATTATTCTTTGACGAAAATGAGGCTTTTATTGCATTAACATCTGTATCTAGTTTTGTTCATCTTTTACTAAAACAAATTCAAGAAAAAATTGCTTATCAGACGCAGCAAAAAAAATTGGCTGAAGAAAAAGAAAATGCTGAAAAAATTAAAACCATTGCTTTGTCTTCAAACAAAACTCCAGTTGACAAACTTGTTGATATTATAATAGAGTTTTCTAGACAAAATAGTCAACAGATTTTTAATAACACAAAAGATATAAGAGAAGTTGAAATTATAGGATTATTCCACGCTTATATTGCATCTGTAAGCAAATCTGTAAACACTCAACGAGAACCACATTTTAATATTGGAGGGAGAGATATTAGACCAGATTTCTTAATCGAAATTGACAATGAACAAGTGATACTAGAATTTAAGAGAATGAGAGCAATTGGTTCTCATATGCAGAATACAATAAATCAAGTATTAATCTATATGCAAGCGACAAATACTTATTATGGCATTATTTATTATGCAAATTTTAATGAACCTAATCCAGAGCCTAAAGTAAATAAAACGGAAACAATATTAAATGATAAGAAATATGAGATTACAACTATTACAACATAAAAGGGCTGCTGCTAACAAAAGTATTTGCAATAGCAAGGGGCGACGGAACGCACTTCGGCAACAGTAATTCTGTTCAGCTCCGGTTATCGGCTGACAGTACGCTGTTGAGCATTAGTAGTTATCTTCGGCAAAACAAATAAATCAGCTTCGGTATCGGCGTGACGGAACACAAGAATGCCCTGCCATCGCAAATACCCTTCGTTGTACGCAATCCCTCGTGAATAGACTATTTTTCATAATGGCATTTTGGACATTTCTCTCTTGTCACAATAAAGGAACAAATAATAATTTAGCTTCTGTTCCAAGCAAACAGCAAATTGCAAAAGTTGACACAGTTGGTAAGGAAAAATTTTCATATACAATTGATTACGGTAAGTATATAGTTGATACATTTTCTGGCAAACGCGCTAAAATAAATTACTCGAGCAGCAAAACTGCAAAACGCTTTCGTTCCACCATCAGATGGTCAATTGATAATTTCGGGACTGACTTTGCAGGGCACTACAATCTTGCGATGTGGGGTTGCGGAACAGATTGTTTAAACGGTGCAATTACTGATTTGAAGACAGGACGTGTTTATGACATTCCTCCAGCGTCACTTGACTATAAGTTCAAACAAAATAGCAGGCTTTTGGTTATAAATCCACCAGACAGTTTAGGTTATTATGACTCTTGTAGCTATTGTGAACCTGAATTATGGCTATGGAACGACAACAAAAAAAAGTTTGAGAAGCTAAATTGACATGCGTACAACAAAGGGGTTTGGCAAAAAACTGGCGCGACTCAATGCAACATCAACTTTTGTTTGGCTATTGTGCTGCAGTAATCGGTTGGACATTAAAAATTTGGCGACAACGATAACAATGAACTTTTAATTATAAATTTAACTGCGGTTCGGGCTGGACGAATTTCAAATACCAGTTATTCGCCAAGCCGTGAACGTTGTACGTAATATTATGACCCTTCGCAATCTAATTCTACTGCTTTTTGCAATAATGCTTTTTGCCGGATGCTTTGACATGACCCAGCATAAGAAGTATTCAATTACTGAATTTTTTATTAGTTATGACAGTTCCAGTAATTCTAAAGGACAACAAGGCAAAAGGTTTAAATGTGCTTATGAAGAATACAATGCTGATAGTAATATGATTTATCAGGAAATCTACGCTAATACAGATTACTTTGGTGATATGTGGGGTAAACTAATGCAACAAGTAAATTTATCGTATAACGGGAAGTTGAAAATGAAAGCAACAATAGAAATTAAAACCGTTTATATATCACCTGAAGGTGGAGGAGATAAAGGCTCATACACCTACACTTATGAATACAATGGAAACAATTTAAGTAAATTACTTTACGATAATAAGCCAGTTGAGGAATACCAATATGATAGAAATAATAATCAAATAGAAAGAAAAATCATTAATAAATTAAATACTCCAGAATATTATCGTTTTACTTACAGTAACAGTGTAAAAATTAAAGTTCAATATTTTGTTGCAGATACCATTGTTGGAACTGACACTTTAATCTATGACAAAAACAATAGACATATTGAAACGATTTCTCGTTATGAAAATGGGAAAATGACTGATACAGTTATAACAAGAAATAATGAAGGGAAAATCATTGAAAAAAAATGGAGAGAGTATTTTCAATCATATTCCGATTATCCATTTTATAATGTAAACAAGTATTTTTACGACAATAGTGGACGCTTACTTAAAATTGAATATTATTTAGACACTAAGCTAAAGACAGTTTATGAATTTAAGTATGACTAAATACTACGTACAACATGGGTATTTGCAACAGCAGGGCTGACTAACTGCACTTCAGCAGCAGTAATTCTACTCAGCTTCAGTTATCATCGTGACTCAACGCTATTGAACATTTGTAATTATCTTCGGCAGCAAACAAAAATCAGCTTCGGTATCAGCTTGACGGAATGCTATTATCCTGCCGTCGCAAATACCTGAACGTCAGACTGTGAAAAAACTCCTTATTGCGTCAAAAACGGGTTGGTAGAAGTGAGTATAAGTGTATTAGCTGCTTTTCTATGCAGCCTTTAAAAATGAAGCCTGGAATATTCTTAAAAAAATCAGTTGCTTATTTTGGCTGTAAATGGCTTTGATAAACCGCTTTTTTATAGTGCAGGCTACTTTGCTGTAGCCTGGTGTCCATTTTTCAATAGCCTGTATCATTTTATCAAAGCCAAGAATGTTTTTAGTGCGCATAAAGTTGTAGCAGAACATTATGAGGTTCATTTCTCCATTTACTTTTTGCAGGCCTTTTAATAAGGTATGTGTATAACCCCAATGCCGTTTGATGCTGCCAAAGGGATGCTCGCATATTGCCTGCCTTCGTTTATAATACTGCGTGTTTTGTTTAATGTTATTATTATTCGTTTCTATAGCATCCTGGTATTCGCTGCGCTGTATAATACGTTTGGGTAATTTGGTGCATTGTTGTTTTAAGGCGCATGTTTTACATGTATCAGTGCGGTATGTTTTAAACCGGTAACTTGTTTCTCCGGCTTCTCCTTTTTTATAATGCCATGTGCCCAACGTTGTTAATTGCGCACCGGCAGGACAGGTATATGTATCTGTTGGTTTATCATAGATAAAGCTTTCTGCTAAAAATTCATTGGCGATATGCTTAACGGCGGGCTGCTCCCTATAGGCCACATATGTTATCATTCTATCCTGCTGGCACCGCTGCAGTTCTGCACCGGTATGATAGCCTTTATCAGCCAGTGCGCATATAACATCTTCTTTCTGCAACTGCAGGTTTGCTTTAGCCTGTACAGTGGCTTTATATAAAGCTTTGCCATCGTTGGTATTGGTTGCCTGTGTATGTACAATAAGGTTATATTTATCGTCAACTACATTTTGTGTGTTATAGGCTACTTCTACAATATTTCTTGAAATGATGATGCTACGGCTGTCTGCATCAGTGGTGCTAATTTGTTTTTCATCTGTATTATTCAGTTGTTCCTGCAGCTTGTTGTATTTAATGCGGCGTTCTTTTAATTTGGAAAGACCTTCTGCTATCTTCTCTTTTTTTATTTGTAGTTCTTCTGCATCACTACTGCTCTTTTCCTGGCTGTCCATCTCATCAAGCTCGTGTAAATATTTAGCCGTTTTATCTTCTATAAGCTGAAGATGCTTATCTATCTTTTTCTGATTATAATTATGCTTGCTGCTGTTAACAGCCCTGAACTTACTGCCATCAACTGCTATGGTTGTTTTACCGAGTAAATCAGCTTCTGATAAAAATTGCACATACAGCCTGAACATGGATTGCAGTGCTGCTGCATGCAATTTTCTGAAATCGGCGATAGTGTGATAGTTGGGCTGAAGGTTTTGCAACAACCACTGCAATTCTATATTGCGGCTGCACTCTTTTTCCAGTTTACGGCTACTGCGTATTTTATTGAGGTAGCCATAGAGGTAAAGCTTTAACAGCACTGCCGGTGCATAGGGTGGGCGGCCTTGTTCTTTATGAACGGTGTTTGTAAAGCCTAATTGCTGCAAATCAAGCTTGTCAATAAATGCATCGATAAGTCTTACAGGATTGTCTGCACTCACCTGATCATTCAATGTTGCAAAGTAAGTTTGATAGCGATCGTTGCCCTGGATAAATTGCATAACTCTTATAAGCAATAACTATACACCATTTGAGCTATTCACAGAGTGTGTATATTTGATTACAACGTTAGTTTTTTCACAAACTCTCGTTGGGCGTCACCAATTTGACACAGCACTTATGCTAAACATTGACAAGAATAAATTCTTTCATAATTTAAAACTGACACAACAATATTGTCGCTTGCAACTTGACAAAAGTTGTAGTGACAAAGCCAAAATATTTAGAAGTTATAACCCAACTTTAAACGGAAAGCCATTATTTTCATTTGAAGTCCATCAGTTCAATTTTGACATTGTACCTAACTTGAATACATGCACTTTAACTCATTGGCAAGTTGACCCAACAGAGCGGAAAAATAAGTTTCTGATTGAAGGACTTTTTGAACAGCAAATTGATTATAAAGAATCTCAAAAGTATTTATCAATAAATGAAAAATTTGAAGGTGATATCTTAATATCACAAATTGACTGTACAGTTATTGATGGAGCATCTGAAGTTCAGTCATTCGGTTTGGTTGACATTTATGACATGCCGCCAATTGACACATGGTTTTATTTGACAAAGACAAAGCAAAGCCGACTTCTGTTTGCATGGATACCAAACAAGTTTAAACATTATGCAACCGAAGCAGTCTTGGTGAATTGCGTTGACTGCATTAACTGGTTTTATAAATGGTATCCGCAAGATTATAAAGAGACAATGGCGAACGCCCAACAAGTGCATTTGTAAAAGTTTTCTATGACTAAAACAAATAAGATTTCAGATATTTTTTATGGGTGTTATGCACATACTCTTTTGTAGTTATCCTCATAAAATCTGTTATCTCTCACTACTGCAAAAACTCTGTGAACGAGCTTATTCCTAACTGCATTAATAATGCTCATTTTATTTTTGCCGTCTGATATTTTTCTCTCATAATAGCTTTTCATTTCATTGTCATTTTGGATAGCAGACATGGCACATAGATGCAGTAGCTTTTTAAGCTTCATGTTAGCGAAAGGACTGACTGAAGGTTTGTACTTAACGCTGCTTCCAGAGGTTTTATTAAATGGAACTACACCACAATAACAGGCCAGCTCTTTTGCATTTTTAAAAGATGTAAAGCCCTTGGTGTATACAAGCAATGCTGTTGCAGTCAAGTAGTATATTAAGCATGAAGTTTAAACATGTTCCGATAATTAGCGAAAACAAAATTGTAAGTATAGTTGACAAAGATGAATTGGCGAATAATATTGCAACAGGTATTCTTAATTTGAGATGATAATATTATATTCATTTGTAAAACTTTTATTTAATTCACCAACATGGTTATGAGATGCCCAATCAAGTTCCCGAAAATATCGGGACAGGTAAGCAAGACGGGCAAGCGGTTGTGTTTGCTTCAACATTTTAGATTTTGGCAGAGCCAATAAACAGCATATCAGGGCAATGTAATGCTATTGAGCAACCACAAAAACTTCACAAATGCAATGAATATTATTACAAGCAATCAAATTCGTTTGAATATTTTTAATATCGTTTTTTAAAACGTATATAATTTTATCAGCAAAAGACTCATCATGAAGGGTTCAGAAAATTCTCCTCCTGCATTTAACTGGGATGAATGGTATAACACTGTCGGCGGCAGAACCATTAAAATTGCAGAGGTGGATGCCATTCTCTATAAGATAAAAGAATTTCAATATCCGAAATTCAATGGTGAAGTTAATAAGCAACAATTCGCTTTTGAAAATGCATCAGCAGCATCGGAAGCTATAAAACAAAAGGCATTTGAATTGGGTGCAGACGAAGTTGGCATTGCAGAAATAGAACCATCAGACATTTACAATGGCAGGGAAGTAACAGAAAAATATGCCATAGTGATAGGTCAAAGAATGTTATGGCGCAACTTCCAGGAAGTACCTTCTAATGAAAGTGCTATAGAATGTTTGCGCATATATTTTTCATTGGGCGAAGTCGTTATTGCATTAGCTGCTCATATCAGAAGCCTTGGTTATGCCTGTACGGTTGAACATCCAATTGGCGACAGCGATGTGTTGCATGTGCCGCTTGCATTAAAAGCAGGCTTTGGCGAACTTGGAAGGCATGGCTCTATCATTCACCCGAAAATGGGCCCGTTATTCCGGTTAGGGAGTGTTATTACAAACATGCCTCTTGCAATTGATAAACCCATAGATGCAGGTATTGCTAAGTTTTGTGATAATTGTAAAGCATGCAGAATTTATTGTCCGGCCAAAGCCATACCGGATGAACGTTCTGAACAAGCAGGTAAAGATCATCTTGGTAATTACCGATATAAAGTAGACACAGGAAAATGCTTTCCCTATTTTGCCAAACACAATTATTGCTCTGCCTGTTTACCGGTTTGCGTTTATAATCATAAAGAGTGGGCAAAAGATTTTGAAGGGTTTAAAACAAAATTATTTCCTGCTGTAAATATGTTAGCCGCGCCTTCGCCTGTAGACCCTGATATACCAAAGCATGTTTATCCCAGAATTAAAAGAGATATTGCTGTTGAGCAACTTGATGAATAATGAATGTTTCAGTTTTACACATGAGGTTTTTGTACAAACATTCCGCTGTAATATTTGCGGTAAGCATAACCTAAAAAAAGGTTCGGAACAAGCAATAAAACGCCCATGTACCAACCGGACGGAACTAAAATAGTATGAAATAAAAATACATTTACACTGATGGGAAACAAAACAACTGCAGAAAATGGTGCATACCTGTTGATGAGGAGTGATATGCCACCCGCTACCTGGAGAAATTTCATCATCGGATAAAAATAAGGCGCTGCCATCAGCCCGTTTTTAAAAGCAGCGGCTGCACCGGTATGGTTGGGTTGATATGGAATAAAATGAAAGCAAAAATCCAATCCAAATATCAGGTAAATTAACCCAAGCACTATCCTGGAAATGTTTGTTGCAGTTTTCATTACAGCATTAAAGATAGACGCTAATAATTGCAGTAGCAAAATGTAGCGGTTCGTCTTTTACTATGAAAGAAATATTTGATTGTTTGACATTGTCTTAGAAATAATAATCAGCAAATTATTGTTTGATAAACTTTTGATTTGAAATTTTACCGTTTTGACCGATGGTAATATTATAGACTCCCGGATGAAGCTTGTTAACATTTATTGTTTGTGTTGAATTTTCAATGGTTTGTTGTATCAATACGTTTCCGGAAATATCAGTTATAGTTATTGAAGCGGGTGATGTTAATCCGTCAATGTGTAAAATATTTAAAACAGGATTTGGATATGTTTTGATATTGGAAACATCAATCGTTTGATTACTTGTATTTTCATCACTTACAGTTCCTGCAAATGATGCAGCAGTAAGATATCTTGCTGCAATTATCCTGTTCTCATTGTTTAAAGTACGCGTGCCGGCAACAATAACTTTTCCATCTTTTTGCAGCACACAGGCATTGCCATGATCATCGCCGCCGCCAAAATCGGTTGTAACTTTTCCACTGCTGCCAAAAGAATTATCTATTGTGCCATTCGATTTTAATCTTGCCAATGCAACATCATATTTAAAGGAAGCATTTGTAGCCGAACCTGCAACTATAATTTCACCATTCGATTGCAGTGCTATTGAACTTGCGTATGCCTCGTTGCTAAACACAACCGGAGCTTTACCATTGCCTGCAAAACTGTTATCCAAACTTCCGTTCGTGTTATACCGGAGCACAGCAAAAGCATATTCTTTCTGGCTTGTTAAATAGAAACCGGATTGTAATATTTTTCCATCCGGCTGAATAGTTACGCCATTGCCAACAGCATTTGAAATTCCTGAACCTACCGGTGTTATCACAATGCCATTGCTTCCGAAAGAAGCATCAAGCGTGCCATTAGAATTATATCTTACAATGCCGAAATTTTCTCCATTTTGTTGTGCCTGTCCGCCTACTACTATTTTCCCGTCCGGCTGAATCAACATGGAGTGTGCGAACGCAAGACCATCCTCACCAACAATTGTAAATACCATTCCGTTGGTGCCAAAACTATTGTCAGGTGTTCCGTTGCTGTTAAACCTGAACACGGCAAATTGCGTAGGATCAAAATCGCCGCCATAATACGTGCCTGCGACAACAATTTTCCCATCAGGCTGAATCACGGCTGCATCAAATTCTCCATCAAACTGTACTGAAATTTTTCCGCTTGTTCCAAACGAGTTATCTGTTGAACCATCTGCATTAAAACGGGCAGCAACACCAAAGCCACCCGAAGAAGAACCAACCGCAACCATCTTTAAATTCGACTGCACAACAATGGCAGTTGCATTCGCATCAAATCCAGGGAAGTCTGCTTTGGCAGCACCATTGCCAGAAAATGTTTTATCCAATGATCCGTCAGTATTTAACCGCACTACCAAAAGATCGTTTTGCTGGTTTGATTTTTCGTAATACCCGCCAATCAATATTTTTCCATCAGGCTGTGTAGTAACAGCGCTTGCGCCGGAACCATAACTGCCAACAAGCAATCTTATTTCACCATCATTACTGAAAGTTTTATCCAATGCACCGGGCTGCGAAAAAACTTGTATGCAGGCAAAGCTTAACAGCAGAAAGAGGATGTTTTTCATATTAGTGGATTTAAAAATTACTATAGTATTTTAATGCGCTCTTCTTCCAGGTCGATCTGGTAAATCTGCCAGCGGATATTATTTTCGTCGAATTGAGGATCTTTATTTAAGCTTATTATAAATTTTCGCTGGCTGTCCAACACTTCAAGATAATGCTGTTTAGCTTCAGCACTCAGCTTAAAGTTTTCAGGCCGCTGAATTTTATGTTCCCATTGTTCAAGCATAAGTAACAAGTGCGGCTCGTTATATAGACCCTGTTGTTGTTTTTCCCTTAATAACTGCACAGTGTAAAGAGCCAGCTCACTCTTTATTTTTTGCCTGATCTCTTCTTCAGGTATTTCGCCAAAGTTGAACAGTTTAGACCGCCTGATGAAATAAGGCAACGTTAAACCCTGTAGCAACAAGGTAAGCAGAATCACTAAAAAAGTAATAAAAAGAATGAGATTTCTGTAAGGAAACGGTTCGCCGTTTTGTAATGTTAACGGGATGGCCAAAGCCGCAGCCAGTGATACAACACCACGCATGCCAGTCCAACCTAACAGCAGCGGCAGTTTCCACCTGCTGCTGCGATTTGAAACCCGCGGTGCAACGCCGGGCCTGAAGATAAGTGTAGCTATCATGGCAACATAAGAGCTGATGATCCTGGCTATGATCAAAATTGCAGTTACCAACACACCATAACCGATAGCCGTGCTTAGCGGGATACCATCTGCACGAAGTCCATCCACTATTTCCGGCAACTCAAGTCCAATAAGCATGAATACAACGCCGTTTAGAATAAATATGAAAGCTTCCCAAAAACTATATCCCCTTATGCGGCTTTCGCTGGATAAAAATTCAAACCGTTTGTTGGCTAAAAATAAACCTCCCGATACCACAGCCAGTACACCGGAACTATGTAAGTTTTCACCTATCCAATACAAGAAATATGGTTCGATCAACGTGAAGGCAATATCTGAAGAAGCATCTGTGGGCAATAGTTTATGTGCCTGCATAAACAGCCACCCGAATAGCAATCCTATGCCGATGCCTCCAACAACCATCCATGAAAAATTAAGCAATGCATCGTTTAATATGATCTGGCCTGTGCCCACTGCAACCAACGCGAACCTGAAAATAATGAGGGATGATGCATCATTCAGCAGGCTTTCCCCTTCCAGGATAGCAGAAGTAGAATTGGATATTTTTACAAACCGCGTTATCGCGCCTGTGCTTACTGCATCCGGCGGAGATACAATGCCGCCCAGCAAAAAACCCAGTGCCAGTGTAAAACCCGGTATAAAATAATTGGTTAATACAGCAACTGCCAATGCAGAAAAGAATACCACTAAAAAAGCAAAGCTGCCGATGATGCGCCACCACTTCTTCATTTCTTTAAAGGAAATGTTCCAGGCTGCTTCAAATAAAAGTGGTGGTAAAAAAATAAAGAATATCATGTCAGGATCAATCTGCACTTTAGGCAATCCTGGTATGAAACTTATAACCAATCCTGCTACAACCAACAACACAGGATAAGCGATGCGCAATTTGGTTGCCAGCATCTCTATCAAAACAATGGCTGCTATAAGCGCCAGCATAAAAGGTAGCTGTTCATGCATAGTTGGAATAAATATAATTGAGCATTATGAAACAGCAAATAAAATTGCACAACCAATGTTGCGCCAATGAAGAAGTTATCAGAAAAGTTCCCAATCGTTCCTTGTTTAAACAGTATTTATTTTTTAACAAAGGCGCCGGCAAAAGATAAGTTTCAGTGTGTATTTTTATTCTTAAAACATTGTAATGCCACATATTAATTTACCCGAAGGCTATCCCGGCATCCGCAGTTTATTTATGTATAATCCAGAAACAGCTTTGCCGCTGAATAACCTGGTTCAGACTTTATTGCATGATAAAAATACCTCAACGCTTACACCGGGTGAAAGGGAATTGATCGCAACCTATACATCGGGATTAAATGAGTGTAAGTATTGTGCCAATACACATGGCGCCATTGCTAAACACCAGTTGAACGGAAATGAAAATGTTGTGAAAGACGTGCTTGCAAAAAATATTGCTACTGCTGATGTTAGCGATAAAATGAAAGCTTTATTACAAATTGCTTCTAAAGTTCAGCGAGGCGGAAAAAATGTTACAGAAGCTGATATTGAAAACGCCCGTAAAGAAGGTGCAACAGATAAAGAAATACATGACACTGTTTTAATAGCTGCTGCATTTTGTATGTTCAACCGTTATGTTGACGGGCTTGCCACATGGGCTCCTGACGATGCTTCAGTGTATGACGCAATAGGCAAACAACGTGCAACAGAAGGTTACATGACGAAACCATTCATTGTTAAATAGCAATAAAAAATTTCTTATGCCATATATCCCGTTAAATGAAAAACTTCCAGGTATCACAGGACTGCTCGACTATAGAAAAGACACCGCTTTGCCTATACGCGAACTCACACAAATTTTGTTGAGAGGAGCATCTACACTCACAGAAGGTGAGCGTGAGTTAATCGCTACTGTTGTTTCGCATGGTAATGATTGTAAGTTTTGCACGGCCGCTCATACAGCCGCAACAGATGTTTTATTAGATGATGAAAACGTAACCATTAAAGTAAAAGCAGATATTGATACTGCGCCTGTAAGTAATAAAATGAAAGCTTTGCTTAAAATAGCAAAGGCTGTTGGCAAAAATGGAAAACTGGTTACAGAAGATATGGTTAACAATGCAAGGGAGGAAGGTGCAACAGATATGGAATTGCACGACACAATACTAATCGCTGCCCTGTTCAGCTTATATAACCGTTATGTTGATGGGTTGGCAAGTGTTACGCCAACAGATCCTGCTTTTTATGATCGCCTCGGAAATATTCTAAAAGATAAAGGCTATTTGCCTTCAGCAAACAGGTACGCGGATTTATAAAGCCTGCCTCTGAAGAAGGTAAATAGTTCTATTTCGTTACCTTGATGTGCCACTAACTAAAAGGATTTTTGTAATGCAACCTGTAATCAATACGTCAACATTTATTTTTCTTATTACAGTTGTGTTATGTTTTGTAACCGGCCCGGTATTATTAATATTTTCCAAAAGCAAAACTGTAGATAACAGGTGGCTTGCAGGGTATTATATAGCTGCCGGTTATGGGTTTTTCGTAGCATTCCTGTTGTATTCAAAGCTCATCAACAATTTTCCCTGGTACAATACTTACCGCACAGGATATATTGCTGCATTCTTATTAATGCCTTTGTCTTTTATTTATACAAGATCACTGATACAGCAGAAAAAATTCAGGCCGGCAGATCTAATTCATTTTTTGCCGGTAACCATATTTATTATTGACTTCATTCCTTATTATCTGCAACCGGAAAGTTATAAGCTTCATCAATTATCTGTTGATGAGCAGCAACTCAATACCGTTTGGGGACAGTTTTCACAGGGATGGCTGGGAATCGGAATGTTATATGTTCCGGTAAGGATTGCCCTGGCCATGTTTTACTGGGTATTGCAGGTAAGAATGATATTTCGTTCAGGAAAACTGAAAGCAGGGAATAACCTGGTGTCTGAAAATAAAGCTGTAATAATCTGGGCAAAGATATTTTGTGCACTGCAGGTGTTTTATTTTTTGCCTTATTACCTGGATTTGATTCTCGGAAGCAAGGATGAATTATTTTTTGTGCAACATACAATGGCTGCTGTTGGAGTAAGTATAACCATATTGATACTTGTATTGAAGCCTGATATTTTATATGGATTAAAAGGTGTTGTGATCAGAGATCTTAAAAACAATAGCGAAAGCTATGAAATTGCTCCGGCCGTTTATCCTGGCGCAGTAACCGGAAATAATAGTGATGAATTGAAATTGAGCCTGATTGAGATACCATCACAATCTTCAGGTGGACCGGCATCAGAAGATATTTATTTATCCGGTGAAAGACTGACCGACCTGGGCGAGCGTGTTGCCACTTATGTTTTGGCAGCACATCCTTATTTAAAAAAAGGATGTACCTGTGCAGCGCTGGCTTCTGAAATGCATATGCAGCCTTATGTTTTGTCAGCTATAATTAACCAGGTTTTCAAAACAAACTTCAACGATTTTATCAACAACTACCGGGTGGAGCATGCAAAATCATTAATTCAAAATGGCGAGGCAAAATTGCTTACACTGGAAGCTCTTTCAGAACAATCCGGTTTCAACAACCGCAACTCATTTACCATAGCTTTTAAAAAACATACAGGCCAGACACCTTCAGCATTTATAAAACAGGCAGCCATGGTTTAGCGATTTAAAACCTGATCAGCTCAATTCATCTCTGTTTGATACGTATTAACCCCGGTAGAATGAAAATTGCTGCCTAACCTGCCAATAATTTCAAATAGTTGGCAGGCATATACTCCCGGAATTTGGAATGTGGCCAAACAACAATAAATTTTACAACTCAAATTCCGTTACAAATTTAAAGTCTCTGCCATGCTTCTGTCTTTTTCACAAAGCGGCAATAGCCGTTGATTAATCAGCTTAACAATATAACAAACCAAATTCAAAGCCAGTCCGGATCGCAGGGTTCATCGTGGCATGCTCACAGGATTTGTAACGGAATCGCAGCTTTTCACTGCACCTGATCCTGCTTTTAAATAGGCAGGACTGGCCTTTTTAATATTCATTCAAAGTTGAACAATATAAAACATAGAAATGGCGGAAAATTAAAGTGCTGTGTGTCTTGAAAATTATTCTTGCTATGTTTTATCAGATATTATAGGTAAGAAAGGTATTTAGTTCAGAATCGTAATTTTTAATAATCATTTCCAAATTGTAAAACAACATGAAGAACATGCAACTAAGTACACACCAGCTGCTGACATTCGCTTTGCTTTGCCTCATCACAGCTTTTGTGTCGGCAGGATGCAATCAGCAAAGCAACCAGGCTCAATCTTCTTCTGACACTACTGCCGGCACACCGGCTTTCAAAGGCAAAATTGAATTAGATGTACGTAACTCTACCGCGGATTGGACGCCTTATGTTCCCAAGCAGGCACCGTCAGGTTCACCCAATGTATTAATCATTTTGTACGATGATACCGGCCAGTCAGCATGGTCAACGTATGGCGGTGCCATCAATATGCCTACCCTGGATAGTCTTGCTGCCGGTGGCCTCACTTACACACAATGGCATACCTGTGCGCTTTGTTCACCCACGCGTTCCACTATTCTTACCGGCAGGAACCATACACTTAATGGCATGGCGGCCATTACAGAAGCCGCCAACGGTTTTCCCGGTGCCAGCGGGCGCATACCACAGGAATGCGCTACACTGGCCGATATTATGAAAGATAATGGCTGGAGCACTTTCTGGCTGGGTAAAGACCATAATGTTGCAGAACAGGATGTTGCTGCAGGTGCAGGCCGCCAGCAATGGCCCACGCAACTGGGTTTCGACCGTTTTTACGGTTTTCTTGGCGGTGAAACCAATCAATGGTACCCTGATCTTGTAAAGGATAATGATTTTATTGAACCTCCCTATACGCCTGAACAAGGCTATCACCTGTCAAAAGATTTGACAGATAATGCTATTAAAATGATCAGCGACCAGAAGGCAACTAATCCTTCAAAGCCCTGGTTCATGTGGTTTTGCCCGGGTGCCAATCATGCACCGCACCAGGCTCCTGCTGATTATATAGCTAAATACAAAGGTAAATTTGATTCAGGATATGAAGCTTACCGCACGTGGGTACTGGAACGTATGAAAGCCAAAGGAATTGTACCTAAAGACACTAAGCTTACACCTATTAACCCGTTACCCCAGGATGTGGCCAACCCGGCAGATATGGTGCGCCCGTGGAATACGTTAAGCCCTGATGAAAAGAGATTATTTGCGCACATGGCAGAAGTATATGCAGGCTTTTCTGAATATACCGATGCGCAGGTGGGCAGGCTGATCGCTTATTTGAAAGAAACAGGGCAGTTTGACAATACCGTTATTTTTTACTGTTCAGATAATGGTGCATCCGGTGAAGGCAGCCCGAGCGGATCTGTAAATGAAAACAAATTCTTTAACGGCTACCCCGATGATATCAGCGAAAACATGAAGTACCTGAAAACATTGGGCAGCCCCGATACCTACAACCATTATCCAACCGGTTGGGCCGTTGCTTTCTCAACTCCTTACCAAATGTTCAAGCGTTATTCCAATACTCAGGCGGCACCTGCTGCCCGTTGGTCATTTCGTGGCCAAACGGCATTAAAGCGAAAGGAGAAATAAGAAACCAGTACCATCATTCCGTAGATATTGTGCCAACCATTCTTGATATCTGCGGGCTTAAAATGCCTGATGTATATCATGGCGTAAAACAAATACCGCTTTCAGGCATTTCCATGAAATATACCTTCGATGCGAAGCCGGATGACCCCACACAAAAGCATGTGCAGTATTATGTAATGCTTGGCACACGCGGTATATGGAAAGATGGCTGGATGGCTTCTGCTTTGCACGCACCTTTAACCGGGAAAGGCAATTTTGATAAAGACCAGTGGCAGTTGTACCACCTGGATGTTGACAGGTCTGAAGCAACCGACCTCGCCAAACAAAACCCGGATAAGCTTAAAGAACTGGAAGACCTTTGGCTCGACGAGGCCAAAAAGAACAATGGCCTTCCTTTGGACGACCGTACAGCTGTGCAGCAGTTGGGTGTAGAACGTCCTTCGCAGGAGCCGCCAAGAGACCGCTATATATATTACCCGGGGACAGAACCTGTGCCTGAGGGTGTTGCGGCAAATATCAGGGGCCGTTCATACAAATTACTGGCAAACGTAGAATTGGATGCCAATGCTTCAGGTGTAATATTTGCACATGGCTCACGCTTTGGCGGCCATTCACTTTTCATAAAAGATCACAAGCTTTACTATGTATATAATTTCCTTGGCATCAAACCCGAACAGGTATTCTCATCCGGGCCGCTTAAACCCGGTAAATACACTTTGGGTGTAGAATTCACAAAAGATTCAACCGGCAAATACGGAGAATCAATAGGTACATTGAAAATGTATGTAAACGACCAGGTAGTTGCACAGGGGCCGATGCGCACACAAAGCGGCAAGTTTACACTTTCAGGGGATGGTTTATGCGTAGGCTACGACAGTGGCGATGCGGTAAGCGGACTCTATACTACACCGGGTACTTTTAAAGGTGGCGCTATACAATTCGTAGGTATTACGGTTGAAGGCAAGCCTTACGAAGATCTTGAAGCCGAAGCCAGAAGAGCGATGATGGCCCAATAAATATGTTGATGTGAGGAAAGCAAATATTGCTATGATTGGATGATTGAAAAAAGGTTATATTTAAAAGAGGCAAGATTTCCTGCTTTAACAGGATAATTGCCTCTTTTAGCGTGAAGCTTTGCGCTTTAAGCACGAAATCCGGCGTTTTCAGACCAAAAAGTTATTGATGCATCTTAAAAGCGGAATAAGTATGAATCACCGCTGTACCAGGTTAATCTAAATTATAAGATGAGAGTTGCAATTGCTAAAACAAACAAATTTACCCTGTGTTTTATCTGTATTGTAATGGTGCTAACCTTTTCCAATGGTAAATTAAAGGCCCAGGCCGAACCACCACCTTATACTTTTGGTTTTATTCCCGCTTCAATAGAAGAGACCGATGTAGCATTCCCCTTATACAACAAATGGCATTTATCAGGACAGGCAGATTTGCAAATGGTAACACAGGGCGCTTATGAAAACAAAAATCCTTTTGCGTATGTGCAGCGCACCGTTATACGGCCATGGATTGTTTACTCAGGGTTTAAGGATATGAAGCTATGGCTTGGGTACGCGCATAACCAAAAATATGAAATTGATGAAGCAGGCAATTATGAAACGCTTGAACAACGTATAATCTTAATGGGAACATTTTCGCAAAACATGCCCAAAGGAAGCATATTTGAGCAGGCGCGGTTTGAAACCAAATTTTTTGATGACAGGAATGGCACTCCACAGACTGTTCCCAGGATAAGGACAAGGTTCGGCGTAAATCATTTTCTTAACCAGCATGGCAGCGACCATTTGTTCCTGTCTCCCAATCTCTCTTACTATGCTGAATTGATGCTCAAATTTGCATCAGAAGATTATGCGCCCAACAATTTTGATATTTACAGAATGTCGGTTTATTACAGCGCAGGCATTACGTACAATCTTCATTTTCTTGTCGGTGGCATTGCACAGATGCAATTGCGTACCAATGGCACACAGTTCGACATTTATTACGGGCCTGTGCTTTCATTTAAATGGAACATTGTTCCAAAACAAAGAGAAACATTTGATGATGTTGACGGAGGTGCGGATTAAAATAAGATGCTTAGCAGCAAAATATATTTTCTGAATATAATCTCCTTACAGATTTGAAGGGCATTCATCCACACGGCTTACATAGCCTGCCGTATTGCTTTCATCTTCAGACCACCTGTAGGAAGAAGACACAAGCAACCTGCCCGAGCTTTCCACATAATGTGTTCCTGTATTGGTAAACGAAGTATCGCCATGCGGCAAATAAATATGCGTGCCTGAAATGGGCGAAGAGGAAATGGAGAACGGGTTGAAATGCACATTGTAAATGTCTATATAATCATCACTGTTTGGGTCCCCCTCATCACTGCTTCTGTAAGCAAGCAGGAACCAGGCGCCGGTTGAATCGTGCACCAGTTTTACCTGCGATGGTGAATTTGAGACCGGAAAGCTGAAAGTTGAAACTTCTTTAAAAGCATCCAGGTTCATATTGCCTTTTGTACATACCGGGAATAACTCATTGTATTTCGCGCTGTACAATGTTCCTTTTTTTGTGTTATTGCTGGCAATGCCTAAAAAATAATCATCGCCTACTTTATCAATAAATACAAAGTTCGGGTCATGCTGTGTGGTACTGCCTTTATAAATATTCCCTATCCATTTAAGATCATGATTTGGCTCCCAATAATATACAGCAACCGTACGCAAAACATATTCTTCTGTCACAAACAGGTAACCTGCATCAGCATGATTAACATCACCCAGGAATTCAATATCTGCCGGGTGTTGTTCCGTGATATATAACAGTTGCTTTAACGGCGCAATGGTTAACGGCGATGTTTGCAATATATGATCGCCGTTTATAGGACCTGCATACCTGAACTGCATTATTATTCCTTTGTCGCCTGAATCAAGTTCTGAATGTGACAGGAAAAAATAAACAGAACCATCAGATAATTTATGCGTGCGTGCAAGGCCCTGGTGATGATCGTCGCCTTCAGTATTTAGTATATCATTGCTTTGCCCTTCCTGTGTATCCAGGTAAAAGCTTGAGTAATTATTTTTATTGGCTGCAAGTGATTGTACAGCATTGATGATGGGAACCCTGGTAGCATAAGAACCGGGATAAATGCAGGCTGGTTTTACTATCTCTCCCTTTATGTTCGTGAGAGGAACTTGCGGTGTATTCATAGCAATTAATTGTCTCTATAAACTTATATGAAATATTGCAAAGCGTAATAATTTTTGTAATGCGTCATTATATTCAGCAGTTATTGGTAAAGCCCTTGCGAGCTTATTTTCACAAAATGTATCCAACATTTCTTTAGTATTTCTTCAATCCAATGGATTGAGATTATATTGAGATTCTATTGAGGAAATGAACCAGTAAGTCTTTTTTTGAAAAGGAATCAATGATTTGAAAAGGGCTGTATTAAACTTGCAGGTACGCAGTAGTTGCAGTAAATTATGCCCGGCAACAAAACACTTATATACTAATCATAACCTTTAATCATAAATTCATACTGCGCTTAAATATGTTGTTTACATTGTAAGCGCTATCGTGCTATGCTGTTAAAAGATTACGTTGTATATATTACTTTGGCTATTATACTGCAGCATTATACGGGTAACACAATGGATACAATCCAGGCTTCGATTGATCAACCTTCCATTAAAATATCAACCATTACTATAGATTCTGTTTCGTGCGTTATACCTTTTACAAGAGCCGGAAATTTAATAGTTGTTAAAGGGCAGGCAGATACCACACAAGGCAATTTTATTCTTGATACAGGTGCACCCGGCCTTGTGTTGAACCTTACTTATTTCCGCAATTATCCTGCTACCTTAAATACTGATGGAGAACACTCCGGCATAACAGGCAGTTCGGCTTACATCACTCAAACAACTGTAAAATCATTTTCGTTGGGCGCATTGAATTATTATGATGAACAGGCAGACTTAACCAGCCTTGGAGGCATTGAAAACACTAAAGGAATTAAAATACTTGGGCTGCTTGGCTTTAACTTATTTAAAGACTGTGAAATGATAATTGACTATGAAAAAAACCTTATTTACCTGCACCGCATAACAAGAAAAGAAACCGCTACGTATCAGAGTCAGATGCTGGATGATGTTGCTGCATACAATACAATACCAATAGATATTACAGATAACCGTATTGTTGTAGGTTCTGAAATGGCGGGGAAGAACTTAAGATTTGTTATTGATTGCGCTGCCGAAAACAATATACTCGACAGCCGTTTGCCCGATAAAATTTTTAACAATGTTGATGTAATCAGGCGCGTGCTGCTGAGTGGCGTTGCCGGTAAAAAGATTGAAGCTGTATACGGAAATGTAAAGAATATAAAAATAGGTGAAGAGAATATAAACAATTTGCCGTTTCTTATCAGTAATCTTGAATACACCTGCTTTGGCCAGGGTGGATGTATTAATGGTGTGCTTGGCTTTGATTACTTATCACGGCATAAAATAGGGTTTAATTTTGTAAAACATAAAATGTATATATGGAAACAGGCGGTAGTTACGCAATAAAAAAATGGTTGCGGTTTTGCCTGTGCATTATAATTCCAATAATGCTGCAGGTGAACCTGGCAGCACAATCAGCGGGCAGTTATTCAATAAAGAATGGTAAAATGTTTATTACCATTAAGAAGCAGTCAACTGCTGGTGATATTGATAATTTCATGGCGCAATACAACTTAACTGACCTGCCGCTGAAACAATTTATTAAAACAAACGTGGATGATTCACTTAAAAAACTTGGCTGGACGATCAACATCAACAATAAAGAACAATTTATTATCAGTAAGCCGGTAATGGCTTTTAATGAAATAAATAATCCTGCTGATAAAATTGTTTTTTCAGAGAAGCATCCAACATATGCAGAAATGTTTCCTTCTGTGAATAATGGCCTCGCTTATGGCGTTAACCGTTTTAGAAACAAGCCTTCTTTTACTGTAAATAATTCAAGCGTTACATTTTTCCTTAGAGGCTATACAAATGCGCGTCAGGTAATGTTAGCCGGAAGTTTTAATGATTGGTCTGTTGATAAACAACCAATGGCCAAAACTGAAAATGGCTGGATCGCAAACGTTCAGCTTAATGCCGGAAAATATTGGTATAAGTTTATTGTTGATGGTAACTGGATGAATGATGATGATAATCTGCTGAGAGAAAATGATGGCCTGGGAAATATTAATTCAGTATACTTTAAGCCCAATGTAGTTTTTAAGTTAGGCGGTTTTACTGATGCAAAAAAAGTTATTGTTGCAGGCAGCTTTAATAGCTGGAATAAAAAGGAATTGGCGATGATGAAAACCGAAACGGGATGGGAGTTGCCGCTGTATCTCGCCGATGGAACGCACACGTATAAATTTGTTATTGATGGCAAATGGTATACTGAAGAAAATAAAAATGCACCGCTTCCTGATGGTGCGGGTGGTTATAATTCGGTAATAGAAATTGGCAAACCTCATATCTTTAAATTACCCGGTTATAAAAATGCAAAGCAGGTTGTTTTATCCGGAAGTTTCAACGGGTGGCGAACAGATGAATTATTCATGAAGAAAACAAACGATGGCTGGCAGTTGCCTTATGTTATGGGTGCAGGCAATTATGAATATAAGTTTATTGTTGATGGAAACTGGATAACTGACCCTGAAAACCCTCTAACTGTAAGCAATGAAAATGGTAACCAAAATTCATATCTTATCATCGATCCGAATTATACTTTCCGGTTGAAAGGTTATGGTAACGCAAAGTCTGTTTTTGTTGCCGGTGATTTTAATAGCTGGAGTCCTCAAACGCTGCGTATGATAAAGGATGGTGATGACTGGATCTTCAGCGTACATCTTTTCACAGGCAAGCATTTATACAAATTCATTGTTGACGATAAATGGATTGTAGATCCCGGCAATAAGTTCTGGGAACAAAACGAACAAAACACAGGTAATTCAATTGTTTGGATTGACAAATAGGAAATAAATACTTCACTCCCTGTGTTTTGATGTGTGAACTTCTGTTTTTGATGCCCGGTTTTTATTTTGAAAGTACATACAATATCATAAATCTTTGTATTGATTATAATTTGCGCTAACAGTAGGCCAACGTTTGAAAAACACTACATTTTAAGTTATTAAAGAACCAACAAAATTTTATTCAACAGTATGGAATCAAATATTTCAAGATGGGTTTTATATAACGTTGTTGTTTGTTTCGCTGTTTATTGGTTGTCAAATCTCATACTATGGTATCCCTGGAGTGTAAATGAAAACTTAGGGCAAATTCTAATGCTAACAATAAATCCATTGTTATGGGGATTTGCTTCTTATTCCTGCATCAAAAAATATCCCGGCACAAACCTGTTCAAGGGTGCTTTTTTAAATAGTTTGATCTTTATTGCAGAAGCGGTTATTTCTGACCTGATATTTTTTGCAGGCATTCAGAAAGCGGCAGACAAACTATTACAACCGACAACTTTTTATGGCTGGGGGTTTGTTGCAACCGTTCCTTTTATTATATATTTTTTATTCAAAAACCACATCAGGAAAAATAGAGTGTCACTTGTAAAGAGAAACTTTAAGATGCCCCTTTCTATTGGTTTATTTTCATTTGCGGTAATTACAATTATTGTAATGCTTAATATACATTTTCATTGATCAGCAACTTTCTTCCTGCCAGTCAATTTTCAGCAAATATTTCGGAAAACTTTTTTGGTAACTTAAAAGTTACGTATGTTTGAGTAACTTTTAAGTTACTTATCATGCAAAAAGAAATTAAACAAACATGGTTTTTCCAACAATCGCCGGATGAAGTTTGGAAATACCTTACCACGCCGGAACTTATTGAGCAATGGCTGATGAAAACGGATTTTCAACCTATTGCAGGACATAAATTTCGTTTCACTTTCATGCCTAAACCCGGTAGCCCATATGTAGGCGTTGTTGATTGTGAGGTGCTGGAAGTAAAACCATTTACCAAACTATCCTATTCATGGAATGGTGGAACTCAGGACAAAAGCAGGAATTTTAATTCAATTGTAGTATGGGAACTTGTTCCAAAGGATAACGGAACAGAACTGCAATTGCAGCACAATGGATTTGAAGTATTGGATGATCTTCTCAATCATTCAAACGGCTGGAATAATTGCTTAAAGAAATTTGAAGAACTTATTAACTCAAAATGAAAGTACAAACACTATTTGCTTCCGGGTAATTGCCGGCCCCGGTTATACAGTCAGAATTTATTTCAATCACTTTCTTAATTCCGGCATCCTTACCATGAAATCAGAAACAAAATGACGAATAACAAATACATAAAAACAAATTACTCAGTAGTAATTGATGTTGCAAAATCTTCCCAGGATGTTTTTGATCATCTTATACATGACGTTTCAAAATTCTGGCCTGAAGAACTTGAAGGAGAATGCTCCAAACTTAATGACGAGTTTGTTTTCAGAACCGGAGATGCCCATTATTCAAAGAACAAAGTGGTTGAATTGATACCAAATGAAAAAGTTGTATGGCTTGTTACTGATAGCATACGCAAAACAGATAGCTATAGCTGGACAGGCACAAAAATGATTTTTGAAATAACTCCCAAAGGCGGCAATACGGAGCTCAAATTTACTTATGATGGTGTTGTTTTTGAGGATGAATGTAACAGGTTATCCCGCATTTGTGATTTTGTAATTAAAGAGAACCTGTACAATTTAATAACTAACGAAAAGTAAACCGGCTTCAACGGCTGAGGAACAGCGTCCAGAAGACGGCCAGCAGAGGCCCAAGTATTCCCACCAGCAGGCCGCTTCTCCTAAAATCGTTCTGCTTCAAAAAACCGGTACTGTACACAATAGAAGTTGAAGGCAGCGATACAGGAAGCAATAAGCCGGTTGAAGAAGCCAGTGCTATGGAAAGCGCCGCCTGTTTTTCCATACCCGGAAGCAGTGCAAAACTCAATGGTATCATCAGTGCACAGGTGGCTGCATTGCTCATAATATTGCCGAGCAGCATGGCAATATACGCAAGCACCAAAAGCACTGTTGCCGGGTTCAGTTGCATGGCCCTCATCTGTTCTGCATAGTGCGTTAAAATGCCTGCAGATTCAAGCGCTTCGCCCAGCGATAACCCGCCTGCAATTAAAAACAAAGTGTCCCACGACAAGGTTTTCAGGTCACTAACGGTAATAATGCCGCTTAAAGTAAGCACTACAATTGGTATGGCTGCCACACTTGCAACAGGAATGCCATGCAATGAACTTGTTAGCCATAGCAGCACTGTAACCACCAATACAACCAATACAATATTGCGTCGCAGAGCCGGCGCTGGTTGCGCATCAGCTTTACTATTTTCCAGGAACTCCAGCGATACCGGTGCAGAGTCTTTGGAAATATACATCCGCAGCAAAAAAACGCAGGTGCAGGCGGTAAGAAAAATGGCAATCGGGCATCCATATATCATCCAGTTTAAAAAACTTACAGTAATACCTCTGTCACCCAAAATACCTACAGCAACGGCATTAGACGATACCCCGATAATAGTACCCAGCGCTCCCAAAGTGGCGGCCATTGAAATGCCCAGCAACAGGGCTTTCACCAGTCCCGGCCTGTCTGATGATTTAATCAGGGGCATTATTGCAGCAACCATCATGGCGGTTGTTGCGGTTGCAGACATGATCATAGAGAAGAACATGGCCGTAACCATAAAAGCAATAACAATGTTTCGCGGTTTGGTTCCTGAGATCCTTAATGTGAACTTTAAAATTTCTTTATCCAGCCCGGTTTTGGTCATGGCTGCCGCCAGGAAAAAACCGCCTAACAACAACCAGATAATATTGCTTGAAAAAGTATTTACATACCGGTCAATACTTTCAGGTACAGGATTGAGATGGGAATTGCCCAAAGCAAAAACAAGAAACGTCATTACAA
>JABDFS010000032.1:30169-35424 GCA_013286425.1 Bacteroidota bacterium | reverse complement strand
GCCATCCCAAACTTTATCTGCTATTCTCCAGCGTTTGTAATCAAAAAGAATATGGCCTTCAAAAGCAAGCTCTACGCGGCGTTCATGTACAATGCGGTCAAATGTTATCTGGTCAGCAGTTAACGGAGTGGTTAACCCTGCGCGAGCGCGAACCTGGTTCATGTATAACGCAGCTGTAGTATTATCTCCTAATTCAAATGAAGCTTCTGCAGCGTTTAATAAAATTTCTGCATAACGGTAACGTATGAAAGCAACCGTACTTCCCTGGCCTCTTCTTCCCGAACCTGTTGTAGGATCTAAATATTTGCGGATATAAAAACCTGTTTGTGTTCTGAGCTCCAAGCCATTTACAGGGCCATCTTCACCCACTACCTGTATGGCTGGGCCACCCGCAACTAGGGATTTAGGATGCCCTGATTCATCACTTGTTACAATGCTGCCGTCTGGTAAAATATAGCCACCCCATATATCTACAATACCGCCTTTATATGTACCGCCAGGTAATAATATTGTTCCGGCCAAACGTGCATCTCTTCCTGCAAAAACATCCTGTACATTAGTATACTGAACAGGTTTGCCTAAAGCATCAGTTGTTTCAAAAGGAGCAAATGTGTTATCCAGTTTTTCAAAAGACTCAGCGAGATTGAGAGAAGGATTAAGACGGCCAGCATCACCTCCTTCTTCTGAAAGAGAGTAAGGTTGATCATTTGTAGTGAAACCATGTGTTTTACCGCCAGACTTAAAATCTTCAAAGAAAATTGTTTCGGTACTGTTCTTATCTAAGAACAGGTTTGCAAAATTATCAGACAGATCACCTCCACGATTATATAATGCGTAAGGGCCTGCTTCACCATTTATTATTTGCTGTGATGCATTTAGAGCAATAGTATAATAGCTGCTTGCTTTACTTGCAGGTATTCCAACTTCACCGCCGGGTAAAGAAACTGCAGGTGTAGTAGCGCCATATTTTGCTATCGAACCAGCATATAACGCTGCTCTTGATTCCATTGCTAATGCAGCGCCTTTACTTGCTCTTGATTTTTCATTAATATCAGCAGGTAAATCATTTTTAATTGCTTCGGCTTCATTAATAATGAAATCATAGATGTCTGATTCTTTAGCACGTGGAAACTGTACGCTTGAAACATCACCCTTGCTTGGATCATATTCTATTGAAGAAGTGATCAACGGAACACCACCCATTCTTTTTACCATTTCAAAATAAAAATTAGCACGTAAAAACCTACCCTCAACATATAACTGCGCTGCCAATCAACTCGCCATTCGCTATAATCCCAGCCAGTTCTTTGAACATAATATGCGCTTCCATTTTCAGATGGAAAGCTTTCGCTAAAATCTGTAAACGTACTCCAACCTGAAGAAATATTAGGATTGGCTGGATCTGATGGATTTGATTCTGGTATTATACTACCGTCCAATGATGAAAAATCAAGTTGGCGATTATATAAATCAGCGAGTATCGATAACACAAGATTCGGATCTGAAAAAGCCACATCCTGCGGAACAATGGAAGTCGGCTGCACGTCCAGGAATTCATCATCTTTTTCGCAGCCTATAAAGCCAAGCATCGCAGAGAAAGTTATGGCAAATAATATCTTTTTCATTTAAATAGTTTTTATATCAATTGAATTAGAAAGAAAGGTTTACTCCAAAATTTATTACCCTGTTTTGCGGAAACTGTAAACCGTTATCATCAATTGTTTCCGGGTCTACATTATACTTGGCCAGGTTATCAATTGAGAAAAGATCATAAGCATTAGCGTAAATTCTTGCCTGCTGCATACTTACTTTTTTCAACCATCGTTGTGGCAGTGAATAACCTATTTCAATTGTTCTTGCCCTGAAATAAGTTACATTATGTAACCAGAAAGTAGATTGTGTTGCATAATCGCTATGGCCAAATCCCGGGTTGTAACGATTGGCGGGATATTTCCCTGGAATCCATGCACTGTTAGGATCATAAATATCTGCACGATGCCACCTGTCTTCAAATATTGCATTCAGGTTTCCATTGTTTTGGAATGCCCAGCGTTGTTCCCAGTTCTGGTACCATGACTGGCCTGAAGCACCTGAAAAGTCTGCATGAAAATCGAAGCTGTTATAGGAAAGCGATATAGTAAATCCAAAGTTTACCATTGGCTGTGTTCCGTAAGCATAACTGATTGGCCTTAGATCAAGATTGTTGATCTTACCGTCACCATTTACATCTTCGTAAATAAGATCACCCGGTAATAATGTTCTATTTCCCTGGCCATCTATATCAACTTTGTAATTGTTGATCTGGTCAACTGACTGGAACTGCCCTGTACAGATATAACCCCAGCCAACATTTGTAAACCTGTTTTCTTTTGTATTAAAATATTGATCAAGAGAGTTAAGATATGTAGGCTTATACTGATCAAGATATTTTGAGCGCGTATAAGAAATATTACCGCCTACAGTAAATAATACTTTACCAACTTTTCCATTATAGGCCAACGAACCTTCTTCTCCATACTGTTCATCTGATTCTAAATTTGCTTGAGGTAATGTATAACCCACTTCATAAGGAAGCACCACATCATTTTGCGGTGCAGGTATACCCGTACGTACACGTTTGAACCAGTCGAATGTACCGGTTAATTTACCATTAAGAAAAGCAAAATCAAGGCCTATATCTGAAGTTTTATCAACCATCCATGAAATACTTGTAACAGGAATACCTTTATCTCTTGAAGCGGTAACTATATTTCCATCTAAAATTGAATACCCGTTCAAGCCATAATTATAACCTTGTAAATAAGCAAACTCCGGAACGATCGGTTGTGTTTGATCAGAAGGAAGCCTGTCATCACCCAACTGTCCGTAAGAACCTCTTAATTTAAGATCTGATAAGATATTTGTTTTGTTATTAAGCAACCCTTTCATGAAAGATTCTTCTGTTATACGCCATGCGCCTGATACACCGGGGAAATAACCAACACGCTGTCCTGGTGCAAAAAGATACGATGCATCGCGCCTGCCTGAAGCTTCAATAAAATAACGGTTTGCATAACTATAAGTAAGACGTCCTATGTAACCTGTTTTTGCTTCTGTCTGATCTGCATCCTGGTATTGATCCATGATGTTATAATACACAAGCGGAAGGTTATTTGATTGAGGTGAAGCATGCAGCCAGTTTCTTAAATAATGGTTCTTGATTCTTTCTGCAACGAACGTTGCACCAACTGTATGTTTTCCGAATGTATTGTTATAATTAGCCTGTACCTGTAAATCGGTATTTATATGTTTTATCTGCTCTCTGTCGCGCCATGGATTGGTACTTCCGCCTGTTGGCTTATAATCTTCAGCAGTGGAATCTGTTGCAGGTATATAAGTATACGCTACATAAGTATACTCCTGGTTGTTTTCTAATTCATCAGCAAAATAATAAGAACCTAATCCTCTTAAAGAAAGGCCTTTTACCCATGGAACATCCCAGTCTAAATGAAAGTTTGTTTGCGATACGCGCCAGTCTGAACGCAGATGCCCTGAAAGCTGGTTATTCAGGAAAGCGTAGTTTGATTCAAGATGGGGACCAAGGTCATTCAGGTATGCAGGATTATCATTTGCATACGGCCTTTCCATAGGCGTGTTTCTTAAAACAGCCAAACGGGCAAGAAAATAATCATCGCCGCCGGGAACACCAGGGTTCTGCCTTGTTTCAACTCTTCCGTTTATATCAAATCCTGCCTTAAGTCCGTTTGCTAATTTTACGGTAATATTCGATTGAATATTTGTGCGGTTAAAATTGTATTCACTACCCAAAACAGAGTTCTGGGAAAAGTTTGTTCCGGATACATAATAACTTACTTTATCAGAGCCACCGCTTAAGTTTATATTCACTGAATTTTGTGGTGCGCCATTGTTATTTAAAACATAAGAGCGCCAGTCAAAACTTCTGTACTGCGGATCAGTGCCTGCTTTTGCTGCAGCCAACACATCGGGTGTTATACTTGTGCTTCCAAAGCTGTTTATTTCTGCATCTGCCCTGTAATATAAATAATCAGGAGTGCTGGTAACTACTTTAGGAAAACGGAAAAAGCTTTGAAAGCCTGCATATGCATCTATGTTGATATTATTTTTACCGACAGATCCTTTTTTTGTAGTAACCACCACAACACCATTGCCACCACGCACACCATAAATAGCAGCCGATGCATCTTTTAATACGGTTATACTTTCAATATCGTTTGGCGCAATATTATTGAACTGGCCTTCATCCTGCTGAATACCATCTATTACATACAATGGTGTACCCATGTTGCGTATTTGTATAGACGCTGATGCACCCGGCCGGCCTTCTGCCTGGCGGAAAGTAACACCTGGCAACTTGCCGGCTAATGTTGTACTTGCTGTTGCGCCTGCATGTACACGGCCAATATCTTTACTTGTTACGCTTGAAATAGCTGCGGTAGTTGATCCCTTTTTTTGCGTGCCGTAACCAACTACAATCACATCGCTTAATCCTGATACATCAGGTATCATTGCAATGTCAAAATAAGATTCGCTGCCTATACTTTGTGTTATAGATTTCATTCCAACATAAGTAAAGACAAGCGTCTTATCAGTAGGTGTAACTGTAATGCTGAAGTTGCCGTCATTATCAGTTAATGCAATCTTTTTAGACTTATCAGTTGCAATAGTTACACCTGCCATGTTCTTTGATGTTGAATCAGCAACATGGCCTGTTATTACTTTATTCTGTGCATATACATGCACCTGGATAAGTGTGAAGAATAATGCCAGCATTGTTACTGCCATCATTTTGGGCAGAACATTTTTACTGGTGTGTAAGCGGAAAAAATTTTTAGCAATCATTGGTAAACAATATTTCATAATATACAGTTTGAGTGTTTGTTTTTATACCGTTTTTGTTTTTAATAAGGTGGTCAGTTCATGTTGAATTATTCAATAAGCAATTTGTTTTAATCATGGTTTGTTTCATTTAAGTTTTGAAATTCTCTATTCAGTTTGTGCAAAACATTAGCGCCAGGAATTTTCAGTTAAAAAATTCCTGTACCGGATTAATTATGTAAGTGTGATTATCTAATTTTTAGCTACAATCTCTCAACTTCACATGGCTGATCTCTGTTTTACAAGCTGCATACAATTTCAGGGTATAAAGAAAATTCTATTTTGTTAATAAAGCTTTCACATTTGTATCAATCTTTCTTCAAAAAATCTCAATTTGATTTTGATGAAAATTGATAATG
>JABDFS010000032.1:0-30105 GCA_013286425.1 Bacteroidota bacterium | reverse complement strand
GAAATAAACAGATTAAAAAATTATGTTTGAAATTTCAGAAGTATTCGTCTACAAATTTTACAAAAAAGTAAGATGTATAATTTTTAATAACTGCTTCATAATTGTTGAAATAAATATTAAAAGTCATGCTTATTATGTATTACTATAAATTGCTTTCCATATTGTGAGAAATCTCTTTGCCATATTTATACTTATTCTTTTATTCAATAAAGAAAATATATACAGCCAGTCTTATTATTTCAAACATTACCAGGTTGAGAATGGGCTTTCAAATAACACCGTGCAATGCAGTATTCAGGATAACCGCGGCTTTATATGGTTTGGAACAAAGGATGGCCTGAACAGGTTTGATGGTTACAGCTTTAAAGTTTTTCGCAATGATGTTGATGATAAAAACAGCATTGGTGAAAATTTTATAAGAGGTTTATATAAAGATGACAGCGGTTATATATATGTGGGCACATCAGCAGGCGTTTATCGTTACAATGAAGCGCAGGAAAATTTTGTTACCGTAGTAAAAGCAAACAGCACCGTGCGCGAAATGACAATGGATACTACAGGTAATTTTTGGTTTGTTGATGGCGTAACACTTAAATGCATAGAAAAAAAAACAAAAGCTATTCACATTTATACCGGCGATAAATATGGTGACATTAATACTATCTGCCGCACACAGGATGGAACATTATGGATGGCTACAACTTCAGGGTTATTAAAGAAGTATGACGCAACATCAAATTCATTCACTGATTTTGATATGTTCACACATTCCCCAAAAACATCGCAGCGATGGATCGAAAAAATTTATGCAACAACCGATGGAAATATATTAGTGGGCACATTAAATAATGGGGCTAAAATATTCAACATACAAACCTCAACATATAAAGACATTATTGCACGCAATGCAGACAGCACAGAAATTTTTGTAAGAGATTTTTTACAAAGCGCACCTGATGAATACTGGATCGCAACAGAATCGGGTATCTATATATATAATACGGTTACAGAAAAAATCATTAACCTTAAAAAGCATTATAACAATCCGTATTCATTATCTGACAATGCTATCTATTCATTATATAAAGACAAAGAAGGTGGTATTTGGTCAGGCACTTATTTCGGCGGTATTAATTATTACCCGCGACAATATTATTCGTTCGAAAAATATTTTCCTGATTACAGCGACAATGCGATCAGCGGAAATGCAGTAAGAGAAATTTGTGAAGACATGAATGGAAAATTATGGATAGGCACAGAAGATGGCGGCCTTAATATTTTTGATAAACGTACAGGCAACTTTAAAAAATTTATACCATCAGGTAAAAAAACTGATATAGCTTATTTCAACATTCATGGCTTGTTGTGTATTGGTAAAAATTTATGGATAGGGACTTTTGAGCACGGCCTTGATATAATGGATATAAATACAGGAAAAGTTTTAAAACATTATGCGGCAGGCTCACAACCGGGTGAATTAAGAAGCAATTTTATTATTTCGTTGTATCAGACAAGGCAGGGAGATATTTATGTTGGAACAAGCAGGGGTTTGTATCGCTATAATAATAAAGAAGACAATTTCATTCTTATTAAAGCGATGCCTGAATTTTTATTTGTTCATTCTGTCACAGAAGATCATGCAGGTAATTTATGGGTATCAACTTTTAGCAACGGGCTATATCTTTTTAATCCATTGAAAAACGATGTAAAAAATTTCAGGTTCAAACCAAAAGATAAAAACAGTTTGAGCAGTAATATGGTAACAAGTGTGTATGAAAGCAGCGATCATCATATTTGGGTTGGCACTGAAGGCGGCGGCCTATGTTTGTTGAATGATGATGGCGAAACATTTACCTGTTATTCGGTAAAGCAAGGTTTTCCAAGCAATACTGTTTTTAAAATACTTGAAGATGAAAAAAAGAATTTATGGATAACTACAACACGAGGGTTGGTTTGTTATAATCATGCTGCATCATCAATAAAAATTTATACAAAGGCAAACGGTTTGTTGAACGACCAGTTCAATTATAATTCAGCATTCAAAGATTCAACAGGTAAAATGTATTTCGGAAGCGTGAAAGGATTGATATGTTTTAATCCTGATAGTTTTATTGAAAATGATTTTATTCCGCCGGTTTACATCACAGGCTTCCAGGTTGATAATACTGAACTTATTGCTGATGAAAAGAACTCTCCTTTAAAGCAATCTATTTCACTTACAAAAAAAATTGAACTGCCACATAATAAATCATCTTTCAGCATTGATTTTGCTGCGCTTTCTTATACGGCTCCTGAAACAATTGAGTATGCATACAAGATGGATGGGCTTGATGAAAACTGGACATATATTAAAGCAAACCGCAAAGTTTATTTTACCAACCTTGCCCCGGGCGATTATACATTTGAATTAAGAGCATCCAATGGCAACGGTGCATGGACTAAAAACGTTCAGCAATTGGAAATAGAAATATTAGCGCCTTTCTGGGCAACAACATGGGCGTATATTTTTTATGCAATAACATGCGGCGTAATAATCTTCTGGCTGATGCAGATGTATCACAACAGGCAGCTTGAAAAAAACAGGCGAAGAATTGAATTGCTTGAACACGAAAAGGAGAAAGAAATTTACCAGGCAAAGATTGAATTCTTTACAAATGTTGCGCATGAAATTCGTACACCGCTTACTTTAATAAAAGCGCCGATGGAAAAATTAATGAAGAATGCAACAGATATACCCGGTGCGGATGTCTATTTAAAAACGATGGCAAAAAACACGAACAGGCTTGTTGATCTTACGAATGAGTTGCTTGATTTTAGAAAAACAGAAACAAAAGGTTTCAGTCTTGAATTTACAAGAATGAATATAACAGCATCGCTGGAAGATATTTATTCAAACTTTCAACCCATAGCTGAACAAAAAAATTTGGAATATATTCTCAGCGCACCAAAGCAACACATATATGCTTATGCCGATGCTGAAGCATTGAATAAAATATTAAGCAACCTGTTAAACAACGCTATTAAATATGCCGACAAAAAAGTTTACCTGAAGCTGCAGCAGTTAAATGACGAAGATGAAAGTCTTACAATTGAAATTGAAAATGATGGTTATATTATTCCTGAAGAGTTAAAAGAAAAAGTTTTCGAGCCTTTTTTCCGCATTGAGAAAACAAAACACCAGATGGGCAGTGGGATAGGGCTTGCACTTTCACGCTCGCTTACTGAATTGCACAAGGGAAAATTATATATGATGAAAGGCACAACACGCATGAATATTTTCGTTCTTGAATTACCGCTGCACCAGGAAACCGGGCATGAACAATAAGCTGTCTTGTTTTGGAAAGATTTAATTGATTTGATTGCTATACATTTTGAAAATAAAGTTTAATGAACCCGGTTATTTTATTGGTTGATGATAATGAAGAAATTTTGGATTTCCTCTCAGGAGATCTTGGTGACAAGTATACCATTATCACAACAACAAGCGCTATCAATGCACTTGAAATATTGGATAAAGAAACCGTGCATCTTGTTATAAGCGACGTAATGATGCCTGAAATGGATGGCTTCCAGTTATGCAAAAAAATAAAAACCAATCTTGATTACAGTCACATCCCGGTAATAATGCTCACTGCAAAAAATTCATTACAATCAAAAATAGAAGGGCTTGAACATGGCGCCGATGCTTATATAGAAAAGCCTTTTTCACCTGAATACCTGCATGTTCAGATCGCCAATCTTCTCATCAACCGCAATAAAGTAAAAGAGCATTTTGCCAACTCCCCTTTAGCGCATATAAAAAGTATGGCGCATTCAAAAGCTGATGAGGAATTCCTGGAAGCATTGAACAATGTTATTTATGAAAACATTGAAAATGCAGAACTGGATGTTGAACAGCTTGCAAAAAAGATGAACATGAGCCGGCCTACTTTCTACAGGAAAATAAAACTTGTATCAGACCTTACACCGAATGAACTCATCAACCTTGCACGTCTAAAAAAGGCAGCAGAGTTATTGGCAGAAGGCAACTATAAAATTTATGAAGTAGCCGGGATGGTTGGCTATAATTCCCAAACAAATTTTGGAAGAAGTTTCCTGAAACAGTTTGGTATTACACCAAGAGATTATCTTAATCTTAAGCAGTCGAAAAAATAGTGTTTATAATTCACCAGGATGAATTATTATGTTTAATTAAAGCTTCAATATCTTTTAGTTTAAAAAAACTTTAATTAATCATCTTTTTTTCTTAGCAAAACCTGGTTGTTCAACAGGCTGTAAATATTTTCAAAAAACTTTTTTACCTGTGTATAATCCTGCTTATTAAAAACAGGTTTTTTTATTTCCAAAGCGCAGCTGATAAAGATCGTATCATTTTTAAATTCATTATTGTAAGTAAAACTTATGCTGCTATCAGGTATTTCAATTTCTTTGTTTTTTGCGAGCTCTTCTATTATCATTCCTTTTGATAAAGCAATTTTCATGTTTACGATGTACAATGTTTTTGCAACAAAATCTATATCTGATCTTCGTGCAGTATCTTCAAAAGGGTTCTTCTCAAGTTCAAAGAACAGGAACGGGTTAAGAAAATAGAAATCGTTTGTAACCGGAAGTTCATGATGAAATTTGAAATTTTCAACCAGTGGCAACAACTCATTTTCTTTATTCAATTGGTATGAAGAATCAATTTTTATGTCTGAAGCCGGTTTCAATTTTTCTTCGTTTTCATCGTTCTGCTCATCAGTTTCAAGCCTCAGAATTTTCGCAAGATCAAATAGTGCTTTTACACCATCTCCTTTTAAAACCCCGTTTGAATCAACAGTTGCTGTAACTGATGTTGAATCTTTTATTAATGCTCTGCCAAAATCAACATTGATCCTGAAGTTATTTACACGATCAATGATCATTCCTGTTGTATTTACAACATTATACGGTGGTGTTTCGTAAGAAAGATAAGGATTGGTTCCATCGAGTAAATAAAATTTGTCTCCATCAACAGCGGCAATATCAACTGTATTAAACTGCGCCAGGGTTGTAAAATTATAATCTACTTTGCCATGCAATCTTGTACTGAATAACACAGGATAACATTGTACGTTACATTTTCTGAGAATATTTAAAATACTCAGGTTTATTTCTGCACTGTTGCCCTGTTTGCTTTTCCAGACATTATTTAAATCGTCAGAAAAAATATAATATTCATTATCCCATTTGAGGTTGCGTTTTACATATTTATATACAGCATTTATTTTTTGAGAAGTTTCCTGTAACTGGTTTACTGAGTCAATAAAAGGTTTTGTACCTGGTATCTGCGTGTCAAACTGCCATCCGAAAACCGGTGAACTCAATAGCCATGAATTCACCAGTAACCATTGATTGTCAGATTGCCGTATAACGGCTCTTCCATATGTTTCTTTTGCGTCCAGCAAAAAATCTATCCTGTCTTCATAATCATTGTAACTGCTCATAAAAGATTCCGGCTTAAATGCAGGAATATTTCTCATTGCATAAGACAGTTTTACTTTCCTGTCGTCAAACCCTTTTGAATCGTCAATTTCAGATCCTTCTTCAACAGGCAGGTCAGATACAACACGTTTTTGTATCTGCGAAAAAACAGGCTTGCTTATTTTGCATACCGAAAACAACGTTGGAATGTTATCCTGGAAATACCACGAAGGAAGAAAGTATGAATTTCTTTCTATGCTGGTATACTCGTATTCAATTATACAGCCTTCTTTAACGTTGGGAAAAGTGAAAGCGATCCTGTTTGAATTATCTTTTTTCGACTTGGTTTGAAAAATATCATCCTCATTCAAAACATATGTTTGTACCTGTTTCTTTTCGTCAAGGTTATATATCACTCCATGCACATTGGTTATTTTTGAAGAGCCATCATAAGGAATAACAACGTTTGCATATTTGAATCCTGTTTTATTAAAAATTTTTAAGCGATACCTTGTAGTGGTTACAATTTTTGAATTACCGTTATCGCCCACAGACAGCTCTGTATATTTATATGATAAAAGATACATGGCGGATGCATCAGGTTCAAAGCTGCATTCTTTCATTTGCAATCCGGTACTGTCAATCTTGCCAAATTCGGGAACATTTGCCAATTCCTGCGATGAAGACATATTTATAAAAAAAATGAACAAAAGAACAGTAGCAAAAACCGGTTTCATTTAAAGGGATTGTAGAGATAACAATAAAAAAACCTGATAAGCTTTGGTATACTTTTTAAAGCGATACGGTGCAATATTAAAAACTCCTGCTGAATTTACAATACCTGGTTAAATTCTAACCGTTCACCATCGGGGCCAAGCATATTAAAATATTTACAGCCATTCTTCCAGAAGTTTAATTGCATAGGAGCTGATTCAATAATGTGGTATCCTGCAGCAGAAAGAACAGAAAATGTTGCATCAATATCATCCACATCAAATGCAACATGGTCTATATGGCCATCTTTTCGCACAGCAATTGCAGCTAATTCTTCTAATGGCATCTGGTATAATTCAATCACAATATTTCCTTGTCGCATCATAATGCAAATGCCTTCTTCATTGTTATGCATAAAGCCTGACTGCATTACATTTTCAAAACCAAGGTTGTGGTAAAAACTTTCTGATACTTTAATATTGGTTACAGGAATACCAATATGCTGTATTGCTTTAAGTTTTAAATTAACAGGCTGTGGCATTTTCATTATACTAAGCTACGTGAACTTATGATAGCGGATTGCTGATTCCCCACTATGGGGCCGGGGTTTTCTGACAAGTGTTCGAAACATAAGAAAATCCTGAAGGGATATAATAATTACCGGCAAACAATTGCTTTATCTGGCACAAAAACCCGGCAGTATGTATAAAAAACTCCTGGAAAACAATTAAAAAACTAAATTCATGTATCTTTCAATCGCTGTAAATTAACCGGCCCGGATCCCGGTAATTAAAATTTTCTTTCATTTTTATGACACCTTACAGAGACCATATAGAGACCTTATAGGGACCTTATAGAGACCTTACAGAGACTTTAATTGCTATCAAAGTGCTGTCAACAGTATGGCAAAGCCTGTAATGCATGTACTCAAACTCATTACAATAAGTTAAGCCATTACAAGCTCAGCTGCGCACCGCTGTTCCCGTATAATATGCGCCTCAATGTATTGTGCCATTTACTTTTCAGTATCACCGGAGTTTCAATAAGCTCTGTATGTTGGCTGTAAACCCGATGTATTCAGGGATGTGCAAATAAATTTTTAATACAATTCATCGTAGCACAGAAGATGCCTTACTTATTTGGTGCTTAGGTTTCGAACACTTGTGGATTACAACCCGGTTCGTGTAATGACGTAATTTATTGTACAGGCTTTACAAGGCTGCAACCAAATAAGCCACCTGCTGTACTTGCTGGATGTGCCTGCAATTTTACAGTAATGCTTTGTTTGCCTGCCAAAAGACTTGAAGGAATATCATACACCACATCAAAGAATTCATTTGGCTTTTCCGACTCCAGTTTTTGTGTGGCGATCTTTGTATCATCCACCAAAATATCAAAAGCCCTGCTGCCGTGATCGCTGCCCCAGTATGTGCATATCAATTGCAGGTTTGTATTGCTTTTTGTATCCAGCGTAAAGGAGAACCAACCACCGTTTACCGCATCACGCCACTTACGCGCAAAGGCTTCGCCGGTATTTGTTTGCTCCCCTTTTACATTATGATCGCGCTCAGGTTGCATTTCACCAATACGCATTACATCAACCGTACGTTTCTCCAATTCTTCCTGCCGCTTTAATTCTGCTTCATATTCTTTTTTCTTTGCCGCCCATGCATCTTTTGTAAATACATCCCAATACACAATATAATGTTCATCATGCATTGCATAAAACGGGATCAGTGATACCGTTTTATCATTATTTACCACAGCAGTTTTAAACACCAGGTCATTGTCTTTCTTTACGGTTGAAGCAACATCATTGCTGTTGTTTACAAACACCGGAATATTGTTCTCAGCAGGTTTTTCTTTTCCTAATTCACCGGCTAAAACCAACGGGCCATATAACAACGCAACACGGTTAGCATTATCGGGCATCGCTTCCTGGTAAATATGCATAGGCATAATAATAGTAATAACATCTCCCGTTTTCCATGTGCCATTAATGGTAAAATAATTATTGGCGTCTTTTGTTACAGCAACCACTTTATCATTCACTATTGCTTTAATATTCGTTGCCCAATGCGGATAGCGAATATGAATAGGAAAACTTCCTGCTGTTGTAGCATTGTTTATTTTCAGTTCTATTTTATCAGATGCAGGAAACTTTGTCTGCATGCTTAGCTGCAAATTCTTTTCTTTCCAGTTAAGTGTTGAAGGAATAAAAAGATTTATATACAAACTGCCATCATCACCTTTTGCATAAATGCTCTCACCATATTTTACATGATTCTCCATACCTGTTCCGGTACAACACCAGAACGATGTTTCCGGCGTTGCATATGTTTTCTCTGCACCTGAAGCAAGCGGTACGTAATAACAGGTCATACCATTATCGGGATTGATAGAAGCAAGGATATGATTGTATAAAGTGCGCTCATAATAATCCATGTATTTGCCATCAGCATTCCATGTAAACAAATGCCGCGTAAGCTTAAGCATGTTGTAACTGTTGCATGTTTCTGTTGTGTTTGTGCTGAGATGATCAGACAGCTCATCCGGATTTGTAAAATGTTCAAAATCGCTGTTGCCGCCAATAACATAAGTATGATGCGCGGTAACTGTTTGCCAGAAAAAATCAGCTGTTCTTTCTTCTTTATCATCACCCGTAAGCTCATATTGGCGTGCTGCACCAATAACTTTTGGTATTTGCGTATTGGCATGTTTGCCTGCTAATTCATCTTTACCATCCGCCAGTGTATCCAGTATTTTTTTATGATCAAAGCGATAGGAAAGGTCAAGGTATTTTTTGTTGCCTGTGAATGCATAAATGTTTGCCAATGCCTCATTCATGCCGCCATGTTCGCAGTTAAGCATGGTTTGAAATTGCGCATCTGTAAGGTTTTTAAATTTATCACTTGCCCAATCTGCAAACCTGCCTGCGATCAACAATGCTTTTGCATTACCGGTGTACATATATGCATCAACCAAACCTGCAAGCATTTTATGCAGCGTGTACCACGGAACCCAAACGCCATTCAGGTCGGCGCCTGCGCGAATATCACCGGAAGCGATCTGATCAAACAGTGAGTCTTCGCCGGGTATTGCACCAACATAACCTGTTTTACGTGCGTCCTGGCACAATGCCAGTTCATCAACGATATAATCTGTAATTTTTTTAAAACGCTCATCACCTGAAGCTGCATACATCATAGAACAGGCAGATAAATAATGGCCCAGCGAATGCCCTGAAACTTCCGCAGTTTCCCATCCGCCATAAATAGAATCTTTTGGCTGAAGCCCTGCATTCAAACGGAAGCGGTATAAAAAACGGTCGGGCTTTAAAGAAAGCAGGTAAGCTTCATCTTTATCCATTGCATTTTTAAAAGGGCTTTCCAATAAGCGCACATACTCCAACGGAAAAAAGCTTGCTTTAGATGATATCTTATTTGCAACTACATATGGTTGTTGCGCATGTAAAATATTACTGAAAAAAGAAATGATGATAAACGCCGTAAAAATCTTTTTCATACTATGATGCAATTATTACGTTGCTATACAAAAGCAAAGCAACCGTTATTATGATGCCTGTTTAAAGCTCAAAATAATTAAACATAGAACGAATTAAAAATGCAGGGATTGGTTTATTTATGGATTATATTGTCCATTTAAACGAAAATCCATAATAATAAGAAGTAAATATTCAATTATTTAATAGGGTACGGACTTTTTAAAATAGTATTCATAGCAACAACCTGTTGTTATTGCAACGCAGTTATATAAAAAGCCTTCTTAACACTGTAGTAAGGCCTTTAATGGAATTTGTTTTTTTTAAGCAATCAATAGCTCCTTTTTTTATGGCATCATCACAAACCACTCCATCCACACCTGTTGAATAAATTACTACAGGTATTGAGTTGATCTTATCATCATTCTTTATAAGGTCAAGGCATTCAAGGCCGTTTAAAAGGGGCATATTAATATCAATAAAAACAATATCAGGAGATAAAAACCTCATCAGTTTTATTCCCTCACCGGCTGTAATGGCAAAAAAAAATTTTACAGGAGCTTCAATTTCTTTTAAGGCTTCCGTAAAGAAAAATTGCTCGTCTTCATCATCATCAATCAATAATATCTTTTTATACATGTTTTTAATTAAAGGTTGCAAGTAAGTAGTCAGCAGGGCGAGCAATCGGCATTAACCAACAGCTTTTAAATCATTTATTAAGTAATAATCATTTCAACAAAAACTAATATCTATAACCTGGAATAGTAGCCTTAAACAAAATGTTTTGCAATAAAATGTAATGGAATTCAAAAGCCGGGCTGAGTTGGTCTACGGCTCGTTTTACGAAGATAGAAGTAACCACTCTTCCTGCAAAATTTATTATTTCAAAAATGATGAGCATACATTTTGTGATGTAACTGGCATGACGAATGATGTCATTCGCTTTACTCTTGACAATAATGTAGAAGTTATTGTCAGGAAGATAACGGATAATACATATGACTTTGAACTGGTGTTTGCCGGTGGCAGCAGAAGAACCTTTGTATGGACTTATGGTACACCTGTTGATGCAGGAAATAAAAAAAGCCATAAGGATGAAATAATGATCGAGGCTATAAATAAATTTTCCGCCCTGCAAAAATAACCTGCACACCTGTTTAAACTGCATTGGGGAATTTACCTCTCCGATGTACTTGTATTGCATTAACCCGCCGGTAAAGATCTTGCCGTATATGACAGTCTTTTACTTTCCTTACCTGCATATTCATTTATTCGATATAACTTCGATATTTCTTCGATACAACTTCGATGTAACTTCGATCTATCAGATCGAAGAAATATCGAAGAAATATCGAAGTTATATCGTAAAAATAAGCTTACAGGACAGCAGGCAGTTACTAAATAAATACAGACCCGTTGGCGACAGTTAATTTATAATTCGTTTGCATAAATAAGAACTACCTTTAATGTACCTCGTTCAACAGCGGAAATACAAAAGCTTTATTCACCTTGCCTGCGCTTCATTACAGGTAATGCCCTGCACATAAATAGTGGCTCAATTACTGTAGTATTAATTGGAATAGCTAATCTGTATATCACTTATAAAATAATAAAATGCCCCAGTATAACTTACCGGTTGAAGAAAACAAAAACAGTGAGCACGGTAACCTTACTTATCATCAGAAGGTAATTGTTATCGGCGCTTCTACCGGCGGTTTTGAGGCATTCAAAATGATAATAAGAAATCTGCCGCCCGATTTTAATATACCGATCTTTATTGTATGGCATATGTCGCCTGATATACATGGTGTTCTGCCTGAAGTGCTTAACCGCGAAAACACTATTTATGCGGCGAATGCATATGACCACGAACCAATAGCATCTAACCGTATTTATGTGGCGCCGCCCGATCATCATTTGCTGATAGAATATGGCAGTGTACGTATAACACATGGGCCAAAAGAAAACCGTTTTCGCCCTGCTGTTGATCCGCTTTTTCGCTCTGCAGCATACGTATACGGTAATCGGGTTATTGGTGTAATTTTATCAGGAGGATTAGATGATGGCACTGCAGGCTTATGGGCGGTAAAACATTTTGGCGGTATTGCCATTGTGCAAGATCCTTTAGAGGCAGAAGTGGCTTCTATGCCTGAAAATGCACTGCGGGAAGTAAACATTGATTATTGTGTTGGCATATCTGAAATGGCAGACCTGCTTGTTCGTTTATCCAAAGAACCTCTTATTGAAAATGCCGGCGTTATGAAAGATGAACAAACAAAAAAAGAAATTGAAATAGCCGCTGAAGAATGTGCTATGAAAAATGGCCATTTACATTTTGGTGAACTTACACCATTCGCGTGCCCTGAATGCTATGGTGTTTTGTCAAGATTGCGAAATGATAATATTGTAAGATACCGTTGCCATACAGGCCATGCATATTCTGTAGATACCTTACTTGCATCTGTAACAGAAAAAGTTGAGGATAGTTTATACAATGCTATACGTGGCATGGATGAAAGTGTTATGATGCTGAATTATATTGGTGACCACTTTGCAGAATCTAATCAACCCGGGTTTGCAGCTTCCTATTTTAATAAGGCAAAAGAAATTGATGAGCGTTCACAATTGGTGCGCAAGGCAGCACACTCTAATGAACAATTAAGTAAAGAATATTTACAGCAACATATTAGTACAGAAAATAACGATATTGGGATTAAAATACCATCACTTAAATAAAAATGGCAAAACCAAAATCGACTAAAAAAGAAGAAATAGTAAATGATGATCCGGCCTTAGCTAAACCAGGAGAAAATGAATTCCTGATCGTAGGGATGGGTGCATCAGCAGGAGGCATACAGGCTTTTCACGAATTCTTTCAGCATACGCCACCACAATCGGGAATGGCTTACGTTGTTATACTACACCTCTCACCGGATCACGACAGTAGTCTTGCACAGGTATTGCAAACAGTTACTAAAATGCCGGTAATGCAGGTAACAGAAAAAGTAAGAGTAACTCCTGATCATGTGTACGTGGTGCCGCCCAATCAGCACCTTACCATGCAGGATGACCACATTATTGTTTCGCCCAATACTCAAATAGAAGAACGCCGTGCCCCGGTTGATATATTTTTCAGAACGCTTGCAGAAGAACATGGCCCGAAAGCAATAGCAGTTATTTTATCAGGCACCGGAGCGAATGGTTCAATGGGTTTAAAAAGAGTGAAGGAAAGAGGCGGCGCTACGTTTGTGCAAAACCCGCGGGAAGCAGAGTTTAATGAAATGCCGCGTAATGCTATTGCTACCGAACTGGTAGATGAAGTATTGAATGTTTCAGATATTCCCGCAAAAATTATTGCATATAAAAACAGTTTGGGCAGGGTACAGATTTCAGAAGATGCAGAGAAAAGGCCGCAGGATCAGCAACAGGCTTTGCGTGAAATTTTTACAGAAATAAGAGTGCGTACAACGCATGATTTTTCAAATTATAAAAGGCCCACTTTATTGCGACGTATTGAACGGCGCATAAATATTCACAGTCTTCCCGACCTGCCTTCTTATGTAACCTTCATGCGTCAGAATGTTGATGAAACAAATGCTTTGCTGAAGGACTTATTAATTTCTGTAACCAATTTCTTTCGCGATAAAAAGGCCTTTGAAATTATTGAGACAGAAATATTGCCATTGCTGTTGAAAGGTAAAACATCAGAGAACCAGTTACGCATTTGGGTTGCAGGATGTGCTACCGGTGAGGAAGCATATTCGCTCGCTATACTTTGCGCGGAAAAAATAACAGGCATTATTGATGCGCCAAAGGTGCAAATATTTGCCACCGATATTGATGAAGCAGCTATTACACAGGCAAGAGAAGGTTTATACAGCATAAACGACCTGGCAGATATTTCACCTGAAAGATTACGCCGCTTTTTTATTAAAGAAGGCGATGAATACCGTATTCGCAGGGAAGTGCGTGAGACAATAATGTTTGCCATACATAACTTTTTAAAAGACCCACCTTTTTCTCATTTGGATCTGATCAGTTGCCGCAACGTAATGATCTATCTGAATCATGTGGCGCAGGAGCGCGTTGCAGAAACTTTTCATTTTGCTTTAAACCCAGGCGGCTTTTTATTTTTAGGTTCTTCTGAATCGGTAGACGGTGCAACAGATCTGTACGCGGGTTATAACAGGGAGAATCATATTTTTCAAAGCAGGCAGGCAACACCGAGAACTTACCCTATTCCTGAATCTGTGCCTACATTCCAACTTTATAAACAGCCTTTAAGTTCATCGCAGGAGCATGAGAACAAAATACTGGAACGCATTTCTTTTGGCGATCTGCATCAGCAATTGTTGGAGCAATATGGGCCGCCATCATTGGTGGTGAATGAAGAATATGATATTGTGCATCTTTCAGAAAGAGCTGGAAAATATTTGCAGATAAGCGGTGGCGAGCCTTCTCAGAATTTATTAAAATTAGTAAGGCCTGAATTAAGGCTTGAATTGCGCTCTGCGCTTTACCAGGCAACACAAAGGCAAAGCGCTGTTGAGGCAAGAGGTTTAAAAATAATCATTGATGAGCACACTGAAACCATCAATATTCACGTGCGCCCTGTATTGCGTGCAGGTGATACTGCAAGAGGCTTTATACTGGTTCTGTTTGAAACTTCAACCGATACCGCTACACAGGAAATTTTGCTTACTTCAGATGAGCCTGTTGCAAGGCACCTGGAAGAAGAACTGATGCGTTTAAAAGCACAACTGCGTTCATCAAGTGAACAACATGAATTTCAGCAGGAAGAATTAAAAGCATCGAATGAAGAACTGCAGGCAATGAATGAAGAGTTGCGTTCTGCTGCAGAAGAACTGGAAACAAGCAAAGAAGAATTACAATCCATCAATGAAGAACTGCGTACCGTAAACCAGGAACTGAAAGTAAAGATCGAAGAAACAAGCCTTACCAGCAACAATCTTCAAAACCTTATCAACTCAACAGATATCGGTACCATATTTCTTGATCGTAGCTTTCGTGTTGCGTTATTTACACCGGCTGCAAGAAATATTTTCAATCTTATTCCTGCAGATCATGGCAGGCCGTTAAGTGATATTACCAACAAGCTTGAATACAACAATTTTTTGCATGATGCAGAAGCCGTGTTAGACAGGCTTACAACCGTAGAAACAGAAGTACGTACAACAGAAGATAAAGTGTTTTTAATGCGCATTTCTCCGTACCGTACAACAGAAGACCGCATTAATGGTGTTGTAATTACGTTTGTAGATATTACGGCCAGGAAAGAAGCGGAACAACTGTTGCACCAGAATATGGATGAGCTGACACGCTTTAATGATGTAATGGTAAGCCGTGAAACCAGGATGATAGAATTGAAAAAAGAAATAAATAAATTGTGTGAACGGGCGAATGAATCACCTCGATATAGATTGGATTTTGAAGAAGAAGAAAACTAATATAACTAATAAATATATATGCCTGAACCTGTTAAACTAAAAAACATCGCACGGTCAATGAATGGAATAGATGATACAGCAGGATTGATAGAACTGAAAAAAGTAAATCATCAGTTGCGTGAAGCAAGGCGTGCCGCTTTGAACCTGATGGAAGATGCTATTCAAACTAAAGAGGCACTGCAGAAATCAGAAGAAAAATACCGCTCTCTTTTTAATTCTATTGATGAAGGGTTTAGCCTGCTTGAAATGATATCTGACGACGCCGGTAATATTGTTGATTACTGGCACAGAGATGATAATCCTGCTTTCAAAAGAATGACCGGTATTAAAGATTCCGATAACAAGCGCATGAGAGAACTTGTTCCTGATCTTGAACCTGAGTGGTACAAATTGCTGGAAAAAGTGTATCGGACCGGCGAGCCGACTCGCGCAGAATATCCTGTAGAAGCATTGGGACAATGGTATTCCTGCTATCTTTCCCGTGTTGGTGAAAAAGGAAGCCCGTTTATCGCCGCAGTTTACGATGATATAACTGAGCGCAAACGCCACGAAGCGAATCTCGCTTTTTTGGCAGAAGTAAGTGAATACCTTGTTCACCTTACGAATATTGATGAAACAATTAATACACTTGGTGGAAAGATATGTGCACATTTTCATGCCTCGCAGTGCGCATTTGGAGAAGTTGATAAAGAGCAGCAGATCATCACCATTACCAACGAGTGGAAAACAGCAGATGCAGGCAGCTTCAAAGGTGCGCATCGCATTGCCGAATATGAGGCCTTAGAATACCTGGAAGCCAGTCGTGCAGGCAAGACCTATGTTGTACGCGATACTGCTACCGATCCACGGCTTAATGGGCAGATACAGGCCCCTGGCATCGGTGCGTTTGTTAGTATGCCTCTTGTGCGCAATGGCAAATGGTGCTTCGTTATGACGCTGTACGACTCCGGACCAAGAGATTGGCATGACGATGAAATGGAATTGCTGCACGAGATTGTTAGCCGCATCTGGACGCGGCTTGAACGCGCCCGTGCAGAAGAAGCTTTACGTCAAAAAGAAGCTGAACTTGATGCAATCATCACACAAACACCCTTTATGCTCTCGCGCTGCACGCGGGATTTGCGGTACCGGTATGTTAGCCGCGCTTATGCTGCAATGGTTAACCGCACGCCTGAAGAGATCAACGGCAGGCCGATCACGGAAATTATGAGTGAAGAAGGGCTTAAAACAATAATGCCATATGTTGAACGCGTTCTTAACGGGGAGCGTGTGGAATATGAAGATGAAGTTGATTTTCGCAATGGCAATGAACGGTCTTTGCATGTTGTTTATACGCCCGACACTGACAACTCCGGTAACATCAATGGCTGGTTTGCCTCGATCGTAGATATAACTGATCGCAAAAATGCAGAAGAAGCATTGCGCGCATCCGAAGCACGTTTACGTGTGACTTTGGAAAGCGCCGTTGACTTTGCGATTATTAACATAGATACAGAAGGAATGGTAGAAGGCTGGAGCACGGGCGCAGAAAGCATTTTTGAATACAAAGCCGAAGAAATAACAGGCACACCTGTTGCAGTTATTTTTACGGATGAAGACCGCGCTGAAGGTGTGCCTGAAAAAGAGATGGCAGCAGCAAGGGAAAAAGGGCGTGCTGCAGATGAACGCTGGCACCAGCGCAAAGATGGCAGCAGGTTTTATGTAAGTGGTATAATGCGTCCTGTGTATAATCCTGAGCTAACTGGATATGTAAAGATCGCCCGTGATATGACGCTGCAAAAAGTACTGGAGCAACAAAAAGATGAATTCATTGGTATTGCAAGCCATGAATTAAAAACGCCGGTTACAAGTATCAAAGCGTATACAGAATTATTAAGAGACATGTTGGATGAAGCGGGAAACCACGAAGATGTTAAACTGGTTGAAAAACTGGATTTGCAGGTAGACAGGCTTGCTGAACTTATTCGTGCGTTACTGGATACTACAAGAATTGGAGAAGGGCAGTTATTACTCAATGCTGACGCATTTGATTTAAATGAACTGATACGCGAGCGGATTGAAGAATTGCAGCATACAACAGGAAATCACCGGCTGATATTTAATTCAAGCGGCGCTATAAATATAACAGCAGACAGGGAACGCATCGGCCAGGTGCTCATCAATTTAATATCAAACGGTATTAAGTATGCACCAAAAGGTGGTGAGATAAAAATTGTTTCAGAAAGAACAGAAAACAATGTGCAGGTAAGCGTGCGCGACCATGGTTTAGGTATTGCTGCAGATGTGAAAGATAAAATATTCGATAAGTTTTACAGGGTACGTAATGCGCAGATAGATACTTTTCCCGGTATGGGGTTAGGTTTATACATAACTGCTGCTATAGTAAGGCGTCATAAAGGAAAAATATGGGTAGAAAGTAAATTGAACGAGGGTTCAATATTTTATTTTTCGCTGCCTATAAAAAAAGATTTAAGTATCCCTGCATTATGAATGTTGCAACAGAACATATAAGTAGTTTAAAGTAACACGGTTAGCGGCATAAGTATTGATTTATTATTAGTTCATCCTTTTACCCAAACTATCAATATGAAGCACATTATAATTGCAGACGATGATCCCGGTATTAGAGATATCTTTCAGCTCATTTTAAAGCGGGCCGGGTATGATGTAACAGTATATCCAAATGGCGAAGCCCTGATGGAAAATGCATTTGAACTACCTGACCTATTTATTTTGGACAAGCAATTATCGGGTGTTGATGGATTGGAAGTATGCCGTTTTTTAAAAAACCAGGAAGTAACAAAAGACATACCCGTAATTATAATCTCAGCCAGTCCGTATGCACAAAAAAAAGTTGATGAAGCGGGCGCTGATGATTTTATTGAAAAACCTTTTAAAACAAAAACATTGATTGAAATGATGAAGAAACACTTAAATAAAAATTAGTTTCACCTAAAGCATTTTTATTTTAAATTTTTGGTATGAAACCGAGTGCACCTACCCACAATGAAAATAGTTCAGCAAGCATAAATAATCTTGCAGAACTACTAAATGATTTTAGTATCGACGCAATAATTGCCATCGATAATCATTACAATGTTATCGCATGGAATCAAACTGCGGCAATGATATATGAGCATTCAAAAAAAAATGTGGAAGGAAAACCATTGCTCCAATTTATACCGGACATGCAAAGAGACCCGGTTACAACAAAAGCCTTGGAGCAGGCACTGGCAGGATATAAAACTTTTGTGCCTTCATCGGTAGAATATGCTCACAGGCTGCATAGAGAGAATCATTATATTCCTTTGCGTGATAATGACGGTAATGTAATAGGAGTGATGAATATTGTGCATGATGTGGCACACCGTATAAAGGTTGAACAACAGTTAAAGTATTTGAATGAAGAACTGGAAAGAAGGTTCAGGCAATTAAAAATGACTTCTGAAGAATTAGCCTCTTTTACTCTGATCACCAGTAATAAAGTAAAGGAACCTATACGGCATATTTATACAAGCATAGAACATTTAATTAAAGTAGAAGCCGGGCGAATGACAGACAGTGGCAAGGCAACATTCAGGCGCATGCAATCTGCATTAAACAGGATGGATCTTTTGCTGGATGATATATTAAGCCTTACACAAATAAGCATCTTACAAAACCCTGATGCATCGGTTGACCTGGATGCCCTGTTAAAAGAACTAAGCAATGACATATTGCAAAAAGCAGAAAAGAAAGTAAACATTATTATTGAACAACTGTGCGTAATAAAAGGGTATAAGGATTATTTATACCTTTTGTTTTATAACCTTCTTGAAAATGCTATAAAGTTTAATGAGAGCGATGTGCCTGAAGTAAAGATCACTTGTGATAAAGTGATTCTGAATGAAGAACAACAGGCATCGGTTGGCATAACAGAATATTACAAAATAACAATTGCAGATAACGGGATAGGTTTCAGTAAAGCAGATAAAGAAAAAATATTCACCGTGTTTGAGAAATTAAACCCGGGCAAATATAAAGGTTCAGGCATTGGTTTAACACTTGCAAAAAAAATTATGACTGCACATGATGGCTTTATTACTGCAGAAGCTGTTCCGGGAAAAGGCGCATCTTTTCATTGCTATTTTCCGGTGTAAAAACTATCTGTGGTTAAAGAGTGGTTTTGTGTTGTTGATATAAGATGCAGTTACATTTTCGATAGCGGACTTGTTTAGAGCGGTCAGGCGGCTCTCAGCCGTCTGACCGATAATCAAACTTCTATAAACAAAAGACTATTTATACAACCTTCCAATGTATTCATCATTAAAGATCATTTTCCGCATTTGTTCACGATCGATCCTGTGCTGGGTTGCATACACAATTTTACCGGCGGGCTCAATTAATAAAGTATAAGGCAGTTTACCATTCCAGCCTGGATCAACCGCTTCCGTCAATTTATTTTTCCCTGTTGATGTAAGTATATAATTGCTGCCCGAACATTCTTTCTTCATTAAAAATGCCAACACGCTGTCTTTCTTTTTTTGATCATCAACATTGATGTTTAACAATTCAAAATCGCGCTGCACATAAATCCTGCTTAATGTAACAAGATCGCTGAATTGTGATCTGGAAATATTATCATTAACCGACCAAATGTTGATGAGCCTCAACTTATCTGAATTGTTTTTAAGAAGGTTAGTTATTCCGGAAAGATCAATGGTATCAAGCGTTACAGGATCTTCTGCCCATTTAGCTTCTGCTTTATTTATCCAATCATTTTTGTCCAGCCATTTTATTGAACAACCGAAAACTTTTGTAACTGTAACAGGTGCTGCTGTATGATTAAGCAATGCTTCAATAGCATTTTTTGCATCCTGTGAGTGTGGTGTTTTTTCCGGATTCTCTGTGTCATCTATACGGCCCTCATAACGCAGTATTCTATTCTCATCAAAAATAAAAACATGAGGAGTAGATGCAGGCCCGTATTCATTCGCAGTGATCTGTTTTGCCCCATCATACAAATAGGGAAAATTAAAGTGCTTATCTTTCGCACGCAATTTCATATCATCAAATGAATCACCAACATCGCTCCAGCCCAATTCATCATAACGCAATGATGCAGGGTTATTCGGATTGATGGCAACAACTCTAACACCTTTATCAGCATAATCACTTGTGAGTTTTATAAGCCGTTGTTCATACGCCTGTGAAGTTGGGCAATGATTGCAGATAAACGCTATCACCAATATTCTTGCATCTTTAAAAGATTCAAGCGTATATATTTTTCCGTCTATGCCCTGTAATTTAAAATCAGGAGCTTTAGCGCCAATTGAAAGTGTTGGATGATCAGCAGCAAAAGAAAAACAACATTGCAAATAAAGCAGGCACAATAAAACAAGCTGTTTTTTCATTTGCTTCTTTTACAATAAGCAATGTGTAGATTAGATTTTATGCAAGTATAATGTTATGCATCAACTGCTTCATATACTGCAACGTGATCTTTGTTGCATGATCCACTTCATCTATTCCTGCAAACTGGTGATCCTTATAAACAGGCAAACAATATTCTGAAGTAAGATAACCTTTGTAACCGATGTTATGCAGCTCTTCAATAAAGGCCGCATAATTAATCAGCTCGCCTGTTGAAGGAGATGGATCTTGTACAATTTCGCCATCAGTTGTCTCACTGAAATTCCATGCGCCATAATGTGTATGCACTAAATTCTTTCCGCATTTCTGTACCGCTTCATGAATGTATTCATCGCTTTGCCGTTCATAGAACAGAGGCGCATCAATGCAAAGCTTTACATTCTTGCGGTCAACTTCCTGCATCATTGTTAATGTATCTTCATAACCTTTTGCCAACACGGGCGCATGATTTTGTAAGGCAAGTGTGATGCCCATATCAGCTGCTATGTCTGCCACTTCGCGTATACCATTAATACATCTATTCCATACACGCAGCTCTGCCGGAAATAAACGCTTATAATAATTGCCACGTTCAAACTGCCCATACATAGCTACTGCTTCTTCATCATTAATAATGCCGGGCCATGCTGCAAATATTTTTACGAGGTTAACATCAAGGTCTCCTGCCATTTCAAGCACCATACGCATCATAGCAAGATTATTTTCTCTCTCTTCCATGTGTTTGCCACCGAAGTCCGACAGGCTTTCAACCGCACATAAAACAATGCCTTCATCTGCAGCAAGGCGTTTAATGCGGTTACGTTCCGCTTTATTAAGATCAAGTGGCGAAGCAATTGGACGTTTTGTTTCTATCGCCAATGCATCAAAGCCCAATGCTTTTGCTTTGTGTATTTGTTGTTCGAGCGAAAGCGCTTCGCCTTTATAAAACAAGCCGCCATATGTTACGCTAAGCAATGCAAATTTCATGTGAGTGAGTGTTTAATTTACTGAAGCGTCTAAGATAAATATTTTATTTAAGCCTGCATTGCTAAAGAGGCTACTTATGCACTTTCACTTTGGCGGAGATACCGGCGCTTACAATTCTCTTACCCACATTCCAAACTTTCTAAACTTGTTGGGATTAACCCACCAGTTATTCCCGGTGAAATATTTTTTATTTACTGCTCCTGCCTGCGATTGCAATGGTGAAATAACTTTATTACCTGAATCCCGCGTGGCTTTATGATCAGGCAATTCAGGCAATATGCCAACAATATGTCCCGACCTGTTTAAATTGATACGTTGTGCAACAATAATACCCAGTGTGCCGGTGTTTACTTTAGCCTGTAATGTATCTGTATCAAACACGCGCGTCCATCCAAATAAATTGCCGTAATTCTCAAACCAGTCAGCAAGTGCGTTCGCATTTAATTCCGTAACCGTTTTCTCATAAATAATATCAGGCGTGCCACCTGCTTCAATCACCTTAAACGCTTTTTCATTCCACCATACACGCGGTATATAAACACCTGTTCCAAACGAAAGATCGTATGCATAAATATTGCAGTAAGTGTTGGTTGAAGTAGGAGCGTACCGCGCACTATGTTCTACATCTATCCAGTCAACAACCTGGTGAATATTTTTTATCCTGAGATCACTGTCTGCTGTTTGAGTAATATCTGTTTGAACCATCCCGGGCTCATTCAGATGATACGCTCTTCCGTTTATCTCGCTCCTGCGAACAGTTTTGCCCGGTGATAAAATAAGATGCACAGCAGGAATAACAGCAGCAGGTGGCGCATCCTGCCCCGGCAAAGTTTTATCTGTTTGTTCAAGAAATAATGAAGATGCAAAACCATCCGCAGGATTCTGTCCAAGCAATGTTTTAACATGCACCCATTTCCCTTCGCTGCCGTCAGGTAATTTTTCAACTATCGTTTGCGGTGGCAACACACCAATTACGTTGCTGCCTTTGTCCTGGGGGATAACCGGGCCTGTACGCAGGTTCAGCCAGTCAGTAGTTATAAAATTCATAGAAAGATTTTATTCTTTAACATCAGGTTCGTTGGTAGAATTGTTTGTGTCATCATCGCCATCACCCGTTTCTTCATCTGCAGTTGGTGAAGCCTGTGCGCCTGCTGCAATTTTAAGCGTGAGTGATGCAGTGCCGGCAGTAGTTCCTGCTGCATCTTTAACAACAACGTTGAACGTTGTGGCATTCTTTTGCGAATCAGGAATGGTATATTTTATGGTTGCTGAAGTATTGCCTGCAACAGCTATGGCAACAGCTTCATCATTAATAGTAGCTGAAAGCGTTGCACTCTGTAAATTCTCCCCTGTTATTGTAAGTGTATTTTCTATACCGGCTTCAATTTCGGTTGGAGTAATGCCTGTAACTTTTGCTGTCGCATCAAGCGGGTCTGTTCTTTCTTCTTTTGGCCTGAACAATACTTCAAAAACTTCTTTTAATTTTTGTGTTGCCCTGTCTGTAAACAATCCTGTAAGCAATGAGATCGTCATTACGCCGTATAAATTTATGTTGGTAGAATCATCACTCATATTCAAAAAGCCTCCCCTGAAAACAAAATACACACCCACTGCAAGTGCTGCAGCAGTGAATGGTTTTACGGTATACCAAAGCAGCCAGCTTCGTACAAATTTGTTTGATCCCACATAGGTTGTAAAACTTGTGGCAATGTGTATCATGTTACCAAGAAAACCTGCCAATGCAACCAGCAATAAAAGAAGTGTGTTGATGTGAATGAATTTGCTTTCATCTGATACGCAAATACATTTTCCTTTTTGAATATAGATTGTGGTATCAGTCGCAGAACCTTTGGCGGGAGGTTTTGTTGTTGCGGTAACTACAATTACTTTTTTTATGGAATCCGAATCTTTAACAGGTGCTGTTGTGCCTGCAGGTTGAGCCTTATCTTTTGATACAACAGTTTTATTTGTATCGACAACAGTTTTTATTATGGTATCAATAGACATCTTTGAAGCCTCACTGTAATTGACGGTATCGCAGATGCCTGCAAGCCGTATATGAAAAGGCTGGTTGTAATAAAGCGGCTTAATAAAATCTTTGGGAGACGGAAGTTTGTCAGGCCAAAAAGCTACGATCAATATAGCAGGAACAGCAGTAAAAAAAACTAATAAAATACCTGCTATTATTTTTTCTGTTTTAGATAATTCGGTGCCCATGTTTGCGAGGTTAAATCTTAAAAATAGTTACGGATAAATTAAAGATCATCTTTGTTATTGTAAAAGATGATCTTTATTGCAACGCTGTAAATATCAAACAATATCTAAAGATATTTATGGTGAAAATCAACATTTATTTGGGGAATTTTCCCGTTGAGCTTTTTTAAAGATGAGTAAAATAATTTTGTGAAATAGCTTTACTGATTATTGTAATCATTTCTGACAAGCTTGCTTATGCAAAACATTTTTATAACCGGCGGAACAGGTTACATAGGAACAAGGCTTATCAAAGCTTTGCAAAAAGATGAATATAATATTCGCGCGTTGGTGCGCAAAGGTTCCGAAAACAAATTGCCACAAGGATGTGAAATAATAACAGGCAATGCACTGGATGCATTGTCGTATCAAAACAATATTCTGACTGCATCAATATTTGTGCATTTGATCGGTGTTGCACATCCTTCCCCTTCTAAAAAAGAACAGTTTCAAAAGATAGATATGGTTTCAATACAGGAAGCAGTAAAAGCTGCAATGTTCGCACAGGTAAATCATTTTATTTATTTAAGCGTATCTCAATATCCGACAAACATTATGAAGGACTTTCAGCAGGTGCGTGCAGAAGGAGAGCAGTTATTGTTGCAGACAAATTTCAAAACATCATTTATTCGCCCGTGGTATGTATTAGGGCCTGGGCATTGGTGGCCGCTGTTGTTGAGGCCATTTCTTTTTATTGCAAAATATGCAGGCAAAAGAGAAGCCGCTGAAAACCTTGATACGGTTAGCATAAAACAAATGATACATGTATTAGTGCATGCAATAGAAAACCCTCCGGAGAAAAATATTATTTATGATGTGCGGAGCATTAAAGGTTTTTGATGTGCGGGCTGAAAATATTTACTAAAGCTATTGCAGAAAACTATTACTGTGCTGTGGATGAAGGTTGACATAATATTAGCCCATCTTTATTTTCAATAATATTATTTAGGGCGGATACTGCAAAGCTGTCGGAATTATTATTAATAACCGTCAAAAACCTATAGTCATTAAAATCATCTTCTGCAGCTACTCTATATCCATAAAACCATAGCCCTGCCGACATATCTAAGCCAGCATTTATAATATCATGTTTTTTTAAAAATCTTATTATAGTATAAATCTCAAGTTTTTCGTTTGCATTATATTTTTCTAAAACTTTCGCAGTATCAATTGTGTAAGCTGTAATCTTTTCTTCGTTTATATACAGAGTGTCATCTAAAAATCCATAATTGTTTTGTTTAGCGTAACCAGATCTCTGCAGTTTTAAAAATAAATAATTCAGTTTATTTATAGAGTCGCGCACTTGTTGTGTATCGGAAAATTTAATTGTATCATAGGCTTCTTTCAAGGTACAAGAACAACTAATTAAAATCAATAAAATTATTGTAACAGAAAGCTTATGGAGTTTTTGTATAATAACCATATTCAATTTACTGATTGCCCTATCAAGCAAGTATTTACTGATTTATATGCGGCGTATACTTGTGCTTTTTAGAAGTATTAATTTTAATTGCAATCTATATGTTTAATTGCAATGATACGAGTTTACAATGCCTGAATGAACTTTCATACTTACCTCACTTCAGAATAAATAATTTAAGCCACGAATGCACGAATGGTTTCCTTATTCGTGCATTCGTGGCAAACTATGTATTGTAATCAATGTTTAATATGAGCCCGGGCTGCCTGAACACTTTCTACCATCTGCTCACTTCTTTTAATGCTTTGGTTTACAATAACACTGCTTAAAAATTCTGAACTCATTCATGCTTCACAACTACCTGGCAACAACTTACTGTATTCCAACCAACCTTATATCCGGTAAATACCTGATAGCTGATTATTACGATATATCTACGATATTTCTTCGATGTTTCTTCGATCTTATTGATCGAAGTTATATCGAAGTTATATCGAAGTTATATCGAAGAAATATCGAAGTTACATCGAAGAAATGAACTTCTTGTTACTTAGTTGGTAACCTTCAGTTATGAAGATGCGCGACCTGTGTTATCCTGGAAAAACTTTGAAAAGTTGAAATGAAATAAACAAAACCCGTAAGTACACAAGAGAAACAGCTTAGCAGAGGATACTTTATTAAATCATTAAGCAATACAGATCTGTTTTATAAAATTCAGATTGCTTCATTTCTCGCAATGACATTGATCCTGAAACCAAAGCTGCTATGAAATACTTTAGTACAAGGGAGTGACACAACCGTGCTCAATCGAAGTTCATTGGCTGGCAACATAAAAATTATTCAAACAAATTCTTTTTGGTCACCATTATTTTGAATGAAACATTCAGTGGTGCATGATTACATTTACAATTCAAATTATAAACGAACAATGAAGATCGCAACCTATAATATTAACGGCGTGAACGGGCATTTATCGGTATTGCTCAACTGGCTGAAAGCATCTGCGCCTGATGTGGCTTGCCTGCAGGAATTAAAAGCGCCACAGGAGAAATTTCCTGAAGAAGCAATTTTTGACGCGGGTTATCATGCAATATGGCATGGACAAAAAAGCTGGAATGGTGTGGCAATACTTTCAAAACACGGGCACCCGGAAGAGATAAGGCGCGCGTTACCGGGCGATGATGAAGACGAGCATAGCCGCTACATTGAAGCAAAGGTGAATGGCATTACTATCGGTTGCCTTTATTTGCCGAATGGTAATCCTGCACCGGGGCCAAAGTTTGATTACAAACTGAAATGGTTTGAACGGTTAACGGTGCATGCGGCTGAATTGTTTGCATCTGGCGAGCCTGTTATTTTAACGGGTGATTATAATGTGATGCCCACGGAGATTGATGTATATAAACCGGAGCGTTGGGTGGATGATGCGTTGTTTCGCCCGGAGACAAGAGCGGCTTTTCATAAGCTGGTTGCGCAGGGCTGGACAGACGCTATCCGCAAATTGTATCCTGATGAAGTTATTTATACTTTCTTCGATTATTTCCGTAATGCTTTTGAACGCAATGCAGGTTTAAGGATAGATCATTTTTTATTGAGTAAGAAACTTGAACCAAAACTTAAAGCAGGAGGTGTTGACCGCTTTGCACGGGGTTGGGAAAAATCAAGTGACCATGCGCCGGTGTGGATAGAGTTGGCGGATTAAGTAGCTCTTATGTGAAATACTATGTTTTCTATCTGCTTATCCACGCATGAGCGGGACAAGTTGTGGTAAAAAAATTATATTGAACCACATAGAATATTAGGTACATAGGTTATCACATAGAATTAATGCAGCACTTTAAAAATTAATGCAGCTTTATTTTTAAAACCATATCGGTTGCAGTTATATACAAAACATCTTTGTTTCGTTGAATGTGCAGTTAGAAACACGTTTATTATATATTATTAAACCAGGCAATTTTGTTTATAGTTGCAAATAATAAATAAGGCCCCGTAAAAACGAGGCCTTATTTGTTTTTAAATTTCAAACTTATTTAGTTAACACTTACTTTGGAAGTAACCATGTTTTTATCATCATTAACCGTAACATAGTACAAACCCGGAAGCGCTTTATTCAGGCTAACATTCACTACATTTTTTGTGTTGCCTGTAATTTCTTTTACATAAACTACTGTACCATTCATATTAGAAACTTTAACTGCCACTTTACCTGAAAATCCACTTAACTCAACATTAAAATTTCCATGTGAAGGATTAGGTGACACTTTAACTTCAGCTATTGAAGCTACTGCATCATCATCTCTTTCTGCAGAAGCTACAATACCGGTGCTGCAAGCGCAAGGCCCTGTATATACAGTCTTGGTCGGAGTCCAGTTAACCCATGTTGTAGCCCAGTTCTGAGCTGCCTGTTTAGGCAATGCACCAACATAAGCTGTAGGTGTAAAGAAAGGATCGTTCAAACCTACATGTTTAAAGCTTGCACCTGTTAAAGCAGGAGAACCTGTAGCAGGCCTTAAATTAGGATTATTAAGATTGTAAGGATTTGTAAGTAACACCTGTGTATTACCTGCAAAGAACCTGTTTGAAGCATGGTTAAGCAACAAATTGGTTGTGCCTGTGTTTCCTAAAACAGAAACAACGTATTTGCTTGAATTTAAACAGGTAACAATATCATTCTGTACCATAGTATCTGCTATAACATTTGCATCAGTTAATGCACCATCAATGGTAACGCCTGCAGGATAACCCATAAGAATGCTGTTGTACATATACATGTGGCTGTTACGGCGTATGCGTGCACCATCCCTGAAAAGAGGATTGGCAGTTGTATCAGCACCTGCTTCAACAGTGAAGTTGCTGAAGATAGCCCTTGTCTGGGGAAGATTGGTAGAGCTGTTGGCATCATTATCAGATTCATAGCCGCTTGAACCGGAGATATCAGCAACCTGCGGGTCACGAATACCAATACCGAATTGTAATTTTCCGCTATAACCCTGGTCTGTATCAAAATCATCATCAATACCACGGAATGCGATAAGATGACGGCAATTTACAGTACCGCCGAACCATTCGTAAGAATCATCGTTTGAATAGCTCACCTGTACAAAGTCAATCGTTGTACCACGGCCAACACCACCGAATGTAAGACCGTTAATTTCATTGTTTGGAGATAATGCAACGCCAGCAAATTCAATACGAACAAATTCAACTTCACCGGAATTGTCGTTGTCATCAGGAGTTGTACCGCCACCATATTCAGTAAGCGGAGATGGAGCAAGGCCCTCAATATAATTAATACCGCCCGGACTGTTGATAGAAGCTTTACCCAATAAAATAACACCACCCCAATCACCGCGATTTCTTCTGTTCGGATTTTTTGGTGAAGTGAATACAATAGGGCAGGAAGATGTACCTACTGCATGAAGTTTAGAACCTTTAGTAATGATAAGAGCGCCTTTTGTAATAGAGTCACCTACGATCACAGTACCAGGCTGAATGGTAAGCTGTGCACCATTTGTAACATATACATGTCCCTTCATGTAATAAATCGTATCGCAATCCCATGTGCGATTGGTAGTAATAAGCGTGTCTTTACCCTGGATAATCTTTTTTGGCTTTGTTTGCGCATGCGCATTTCCGATAGTAAATGCTGCCAATACTGCAAGCACCATCGTTTTCATTAGCGTAGAAAATGGTTTCATAAATACTTTAAATTTTCGGTAAAACTATAAGGGCAACATTGCGGCTGTTAAAGAAAGGCGTTATCAAAGTCTTACGAAATTATTACCAGGGTTACTTTATAGCTTATTGGTAACAATGCGTGTTAGTTTCTTTGAAATGGTAATGATTTTTTAATCATGGCTTAACACAAAATGTATAACCACTTATACAATTGGGTTTGGTAACACACAAATAATGTTTTGGACATAATGCTGCGCTTAGCTGCTTCTACATTTGTTAATAATGTTAAAAGACCATGACTAAGCTGGCTCCGTTCCTTATATATCTTTTTCTTTTTTTTCCGATGATCCTATGGGCACAATCAGGAAATATTTATGGTAAAATAACTGACGAGAACAGTGGCGAGCCGTTGGTTGGTGCAACTATAACCATCATTCAAAATGGCGCACATACAATAAGTGAACTGGATGGAACATATAAGTTCAGGGATGTTGCTGTAGGTTCTTATACACTCCAGGTAAATTTTGTTGGTCACGGTGCAAAGAAAATAGCAGATGTTGTAGTTAATAAGAATGATGTTGCAACAGTAAATGTTGTACTAACCGGTTCATCAAAAACATTAGATACCGTTACTGTTACAACCACCAGCGCGAAGCATGAGAACTTTAATTCACTATTGGTAACGCGCAGAAATGCATCAGTTGTTTCTGATGGCATCAGCGCAGATATGATACGTAAATCGCCTGATAAAAATACCAGCGATGTTTTAAAGCGCATCAGCGGCACTTCCATACAGGATAATAAATATGTTGTTGTGCGTGGTATGAATGACCGCTATAATGAAGCAATGCTGAATGGTATAATATTACCAAGCTCTGAATCTGACAGGAAAACTTTTGCATTTGATATTTTCCCATCAGAAGTTGTAGATAACATCACTATTTATAAAAGTGCAGAACCTGATTTGCCCGGTAGTTTTGCAGGCGGACTTGTGCAGGTAAATACAAAAGAGGTTCCTGAAAGAAAATTTATTGCGATTAAAGCCAATCTTGGTTTTAACTCAATGACAATTGGTAATGATTTTTATACTTACCCCGGAAGCAAAACAGACTGGCTTGGATATGATAATACCGTAAGGCCTTTGCCTGCTGATGTTGCACAAATTAAAACACAGGATTTTAATAACATTATCCAGGATGATCCCGCGAAAAAACAAATGATCGACCGCTCTTTTGTAAACGACTGGG
>JABDFS010000031.1:35129-35738 GCA_013286425.1 Bacteroidota bacterium | reverse complement strand
GGCATTCAGCCGGGTGGCCAGTTAACTATTACCACAGAGGTTGAAAATTATCCCGGTTATGCAGATGGTGTCCAGGGCCCGGAAATGATGATCGATTTTGAAAAGCAGGCGAAACGTATGGGCGCCGATATTCGTTACGGACTTGCCACAAAAGTTGATCTTACCGGCCCGGTGCATAAAGTCTGGATTGATGAAGAAAAACTGATTGAAGCCGATGCCGTAATTATTGCAACGGGCGCATCCGCCAAATGGTTAAACCTTGAAAGCGAGCAAAGGCTGAACGGTTACGGCGTAAGTGCCTGTGCTGTGTGCGATGGTTTTTTCTTTCGCAATAAAGAAGTGGCTATTGTTGGCGGCGGCGATACGGCCTGTGAGGAAGCATTGTATCTTTCTAAATTATGTTCAACTGTACACATGATTGTTCGCAAAGACGAAAACGGCATGCGTGCCAGTAAGGTAATGCAGGACCGTGTAAAGAACACTGCTAACATAAAAATATACTGGAACAGCGAAACGGTTGAAATACAGGGTGAACATAGAGTAGAAGGCGTTAAAATAAAGAATATTAAAACAAACGAAGAACAAACCATTGTAGTAAATGCATTTTTT
>JABDFS010000031.1:180-35119 GCA_013286425.1 Bacteroidota bacterium | reverse complement strand
CGAACCAAACAGCGCCATTTTTAAAGACTGGATACATATGGATGAGGCCGGTTATATTAAGACCATTCCCGGTACTTCCAAAACAAATATTACAGGTGTGTTTGCAGCTGGTGATGTGCAGGATAAAATATACCGCCAGGCAGTTACCGCAGCAGGCAGTGGTTGCATGGCTGCATTGGATGCAGAAAGGTATTTAGGAGAATTAAGTGCTGGTTAAATAGAATTGAAAATACAATTAACTGTAAAATGCCCGTGAAATCTGTATTCCACGGGCATTTTATTTTACCGTAACATTTCCTTGATGACTTAGTTAATTTTTACAATTCGTTAATTAGTATATAATTTTAGTACGATTAAACCTAACAATATGAAAAAAACTTTACCACTTTTAATCTGTATTCTTTTTGCGCTTGCCTCAAGAAGCCAGGAACCAATCAATCGCGTTTTTCCATGGGGAACATGGGGAATCGGCAGTATTAAAAACAAAAACAGCCTGAACATTTATAAACCCTATCACATAGACGGTTACCAGATCTATTTTGATTGGGCAGCCCTTGAACCAACCAAGGGCGATTTTAAATGGGACTCGTTAGACAATGAAATGCAAATTGTAGCGGATGACGATATATGGGTAGCTGTTCAAATACAGGTAGGGCCAAACTGCCCTGATTGGATATATAACAATGTTCCCAAAGTGTATACAACAGGCGGACATGATGACGGGCCATATCCTTATTATCTTGACCCTGATTATAAAAAACGATATTATAACCTGCTTAAAAAAGTAGCAGATCATTTTAATAATTTATCACCAGACATAAAAGCACATTTTATGTATTGGCAAATTGCCGAGGGCAGTACCGGCGATGAACAGCCTTATAAAGGAACGCCTACAGATTTGGCTTATGATATCGATTTTTATACCTGGCAGGATTTCAGGCATGCAGCATGGGATAGTGCCAATGCCTATGCAGGTCCTGACCGCAAGTTCAGGTTTTTGTTTAACGACGGCAACTTTGCGCAGGACCTTGAATATGTAGATCAGAGGTTCCCATACGACATGCACAAAGACGGGTTATTATCACATGCCTATTCATTTGATGGCGAACTGCTTTACTATTTAAGACAATACCGCCAACTGAATGCAGGCCCGTATGATAACAGGTCGCGTGGTGAAGTGCAGGATATTTTCAATACTACCTGGTGGTATTATGCTCCTGTTAAGCAGGCTTTTGCTTTGTCGTGCTCTGCTGCTTCAGGAGGATTGGATATGATGAATATTACCCCGGGCTATATTAATTCCATAGTAAATGATACACGTGCTGCAGACTTTTATGACAAGTATGCCGGTTTAAGAAAACCCCACGATGGTAATGTAGGATTTATTGCATTAAGGGATGCGCCTGACTTTGCAGATTCTCTTCGTTTTTCTGAAGCCGAATATGGGCCTGTTATCGATCCTTCAAGAAAATCAGCATATGATAAAAAAGTTCAGAGCATCTGGTCCAATCCACTCGATTCTAACGCACGCAAATACTGGCTTACCATGAGAACAATTGTGCAGTACATAAATCCCGCGCGTGTTCAAAGAATAGTAGATGAATTTAAACCCGCAGGAGCCATGAATGTTTCAGACGATGATTACCACAATGATTTTGGCATCAACCTGACTAAAGACTGGACACGGTTTATACGGCAATGGTATCCTGACAGCAGTTCTTACGGTGCATGGCGCATAGGGCCTGACAGCAGTATTTACGGTCGTTATGCAAAGCTGTTCAAAATACAGCCAAATGGCAAAGCTGCTATGTATTTCTGGTTTAACGACAGCCTGGTAAAGAAAAATGAAAAAGTTCAAATCACCGTAACGTATTATGATTCCGGTAATGGCAAATGGGGAATGAATTGCAGTGAACAAAATTTAAAAGTTACGAATGCCAATACACACCAATGGCTGCAGAAGACCATGGTTATAAACTCATTTATACCACGAACTTTATTTAAAGGGGAGGCAGATCTTGCGTTGAGATACCAGGGTGGAACTAATACGCCGTTTACGTTAATACAGGTTGAAGTGCTTTCACCGCAAGCTAATGTCGAAAACAAAAAAGTTATTCGTGAAGCGATGGATGTAAAAGTGTCGCCTAATCCGAATACAGGGCAATTCAATGTTTCGTTTACGGCAAAGAAAGCAGAACGCTACTCTGTTTATATTACAGATGAATCGGGTGATATTTATTATAATGAATCAAGAACCGGAACGGCAGGTAATAATGTATGGAATATATCTTCATCAAAAATTGGAAGAGGCTCTTACATACTGAATATTGAATCGCCAACAACAACCGGAGCTGCTAAATTCATCGTCATTAAGTAATAGTTTTGTTTAGGGTTTTTAATAAATGTTCATATCATGCTGCACTTACAATGCAGCATGATTTTTTTATATGCTATTTTGAAACAGGCTTCAGAAAAATTAATTGATAATTATTTCTTGCAACAATTAACACTTTTGTTCCTGCATAGTTTATCCATTTGGCATCTCTTATTTCTCCGTTAACAGAAGGCAGGATTGATTGAAAATTAAATTGCCCTGTTTTATTGTTGAATGAAAAAGATGTTGGTTGCAAGGCATCATATTTTCCTTCATAAGGCAATACGCCGTAAAAATTTCCTGCAGCAAAATAATTGTTGCTGTTATCATTAAAAGAAGCGAATGAAAGAATGGGTGCTAATTGCAACCCATCAGGCAAATTCATTTGTTTAAAATTGCCTTTGCCATCATTTATGAAGCAGGATGAACTTAGTGTTTCAGCATTCAATTCTGTATAATCTTTAAACAAATCACCAAACATATATTGAACAGCCTGGCCTGCAACTTCACTATAGGTTGGATGTGTTTTTTTTAATGCCGGTAAACTTATTTCTAACTGATCTTTTCCTAAAAAAGAATATTGCCTGCCATCAACAGTAGAAGCCATTATTTGTTCAACTGTTCCATCGCCATCAAAGTCTTTTACATATAATTTTAAAGGATTGTTTTCATCAGCATGAAGCTTTGAGTTCAACCCCCAGTTGCCTGCAAGAATATCGTTGTAACCATCACCGTTTATATCTTTTACATACACTGTTTGCCATAAACCTGATGAATGTGCAATATCATTTTCTTTAAAAATGCCTTTGTTGTTCATAAAGATTTTTATGGGCATCCATTCACCTGCAACAACAAGATCAGGCCAGCCATCATTGTTCAGATCTGCGAATGCAGATGAAGTAACCAATCCAATATTGTTTAATGCAATAACAGATGAATCAGCAGGTTTGAAATTGCCTTTGCCATCATTCAACAACAGGTAAGAAGTTTGCGCGTATCCATACTGCTTTGCATCGGCAAGCGTGCCGACAAAAATATCCAGATTACCATCTTTATTTATATCAGCAACTGCCACACATGATTTATTGGTTAAGAGTTGAGGCAATGCATTTTCTGCTTCTTTGAAATTGCCTTTGCCATCATTAATGTATAAATGATCAGTTAAGTTTTTATTGCCGTTTTCATATTCATTGCCACCGCTTGCAATATATAAATCAGGATAACCATCATTATTGGCATCAAAGAAAACAGCATCGGTTTCATCGCATGATTTATTTTTTATGAATGCTGTTGAATCTGCAACAAACTTTCCATCTTTTGTTTGCATCATCAAACAACCACTTTGATTTTTTGCACCACAAACAAAAAAATCATCAAGGCCATCTTTGTTTACATCAGCAACTGCAAGCTTTGGCCCGCGTGTTGACTGCATATGCGGGATCAATGGCTGCACATTAAAATCAATAAAATTATTTTCTGCATGTTTCCATTTTAAATTAACGCCAGCAGTTATGTCTTCAAACATTTCTTTTTTAGAAGGAAAAAATGATTGATAATTAAAATTTGAAACAGCATCTTTTTGATTTATTGTTACCTCTTTATTTGCAGCAATATTTTTAAGCAGTTGATATTTTTGATTTGGCCAAACAATCAACATGCTGTCAACTGTTGTTGCGCTATCCAGGCCAAAATGCAACCTCGATTCCGATGATGACATAAAGCCACGCGTTAACATCAACTGTTGGTACTGCATTTTACCTTTCGTAAAAACATATGCTTTCGCGCCAACACCAAAGCGGTTCATACTATCGCCTTTAAAATTTATGGTGAGATAATTTTTCTTTGGCGCATTATTCTTTAAAATCACCGCAGGTGCATTAATGCAATTGATAACAACATCAACATTGCCATCATTATTCAGATCGGCATATGCTGCACCATTATAGTAGCCTTGCATTTTACCTGTGCCCCAATCTTCGCTTATATCTTTAAAATGCAAATTGCCATCGCCTTTAAATAAATATGGATGCGATTTTCCATCAGGCATTTTGTTGATGAGCTCATCATATTTTTCTTTGTTGTTAATGCTGCTGAGATCAGCATTGGCCATATACATAATAAAATCAAGATCAAGCGGGCGCTTTACAATACCGCTTGATATAAATAAATCTTTATTACCATCATTATCAAAATCGACAAACAACGGGCTCCAGCTCCAGTCTGTTGCAGCAACACCAGCCATCAATCCAATATCACTAAAGCTTGCTCCGCTACCATTGTTTCTTTGCAAACAATTTTTTGAAAACTGATCCTGGTACCCATTACGCGTTATCTTTTCTGTGTACGTATCATAATGCTCACCGTTGCCATAAGTTTTTAAAGTTTTTTCATCAGCAGGTAACATATCGGTCGTTATCAGGTCTACCTGCCCGTCATTGTTATAATCCGCTGCATCACTGCCCATGCTATACCTGCTGTAATGATGAAAATGCTGCGCGCCGCTTTCTGTAAAAGTTCCGTTACCATTATTCAAATAGTAATAATCATTCTCGTGAAAATCATTGCTTACATAAATGTCATCCCAGCCATCATTATTAAAATCTGCAACCGCAACACCTAAGCCGTAACATAAACTGCTTTGATAAATGCCAGCCTGTTTTGAAACATCTGTAAAAACTCTTTTGCCATTAACAACATCATTCCTGTAAAACCTGTTTCCTGCAACAGAATCGTATTGCCTTCTGAAACCTGTGTCAACAATATGTTGATTGGGATGTTCTGATTGATTCAACAGGTAACAATCCAAATCTCCATCATGATCATAATCAAAAAAAGCAGCTTGTGTTGATGTGCCTGAAAAATCTAATCCGTATTGTGCTGCACTTTCAGTGAAAGTGTTGTTGCCATTATTTATAAAGAGTTCATTATGACCGTGAAGGCCATGAATATTTGCGATGGCGCAAACATAAATATCAAGTAAACCATCACCATTTACATCAGCCATCGTTACACCACTGCACCAGTCTGAAGTGCCCGCCACGCCTGCTTTTTCGGTGATGTCTTCAAACTGAAAATTGCCTTTGTTCAGGTACAGTTTATTGCCGCCATGACTGTTAGCTGTAAAATAAATATCAGGCAAACCATCGTTGTTTATATCGCCGACAGCAACACCGCCACCATTATAATAGTAGATATAATTCAGAATGCCCCAGCTATTCCTGTCGTCTATATTATTTTCAAAATCTATGTTTGTTTTTGATGATGGTAAGCTGGTAAATAATGTATGAGTAGTATTATTACAGGAATTAAATATGAAAGAAGAAAATGCAAACAGGATAATGATATGCAATCTATTTGCAGGCATGAAATTTTTTTACATCATGAATGTATACATTTTATTTGGCAGCAGTTTTTTGCAGCAACATTGAAAACCTGAACATGCTTTCAGGATTATCTTCATAGTCCAACAATTTTTTATTGGCATCGTACAAAAACAATGATGGATATTTTCTTGGCTTAAACTTCGTGATGAATTCAGTTTTTAAATCCAGCAATACAGTTACATTTTTTTGGCCAACAACATTCGGTGCATATTTATGCAGGAAGTTGTTTATCGTTTGTATGCTGTCAAGACTGATTAAATAAACCGCTGCATTTTTATAATCTTTAAAATTTGCATTCAGGTATGTCATTGCGTGCTGGCAATGTTCGCAGGTGCAATCAAAAAAGAAAAAGAACAGCGGTTTATTTGTTGCTAAATTTTTATTGGTGAATGAAGTTTTATCAAACCTTGCAAACTCAAATTCAGGAACCGTTTGTGCAGGTGGCGGCATAGAATATTGTGCAGCAACACGTGAAGAAATCAGCAGAATAAAAACAAAGCTTCTAATTATACTTTTCATACCAGGAAACACTTTTAAGCGCTGCATACTGTTATTGACTGCTGTTCGCTTTCGACAAATCCCAGATCTTTAATGACTTTATCAAAGCATTTCCGCCATTTGCAAAGGCAGCAATTTTATCAGCATTTTCAGCGGGATAAATATAGGTAGTTAAAGCAGCTTCTCCATCATTTACAAAAACTTCAAGCGAAGATTTATCTAATAAAATCGTAAGCTTAATTGTATTACTGTTGTTCTTAAGATCAATTGTTTGTTTTAATCTTTTCTCATTTACTTTTCCGCCGCCTGAATTTGTTCTGTCAACATACACCTGGTGATTGACAGCATCATAACCAATTACAGTTTCAGCAACTGTTTTATTATTCTCATCTTTTTGCTGCGCGATCTTGAAACCTGCAACAGCAGTGTTGGCATCAACTGATAATTCTGCATTCATCCACCAGGCATTGCCTTTTATTTTATCAGCTTTATCAACCGCTATTTCTTCATTATTTATTTTAATGTTTGAAGCGTTAAGTATGTTGTTTTGTGAAAGCTTGTCGAGATCTTTTGAAACAACTGTTGTTGGATATTGCACCAAACGCAAACCATCTTTTGTTTGCATAAGACTCATATCTCTCGGAATAGACATTTGCCCTTTCCACGGAGAAGTTGGTTGTGGATTCGGTATCATCCAGCCAATATAAATTTTTTTATCAGGCGGTAAATTGTTCCAGGGAATAGCAGCATAGTAAGTATCGCCGTAATCAAGCGGTAATATAGTTTCTGCAGGATTATCATTTTTAAAACCTGTGCCATCAAAATCACCTACAAAATATTGTTCAAACACACCACGCTCGCCACCGGCAGCAGAAGTAACCAGCACCCATTTTTTTTGATTGGTTCCTTTAACCGGCAATTGAATTAAGAACGGGCATTCCCAATGCGCCCCGGTATAACCCTGCGGGCCAAACTCACTTAATAAACTCCAGTCTTTTAGATTAGAAGATTTATAAAATCTTGCTTTGTGTTCTGCAGGCAATACAACGGTCATCAGCCAGAATTTTCCGGGTTCATACCAAAAAACGTTTGGGTCGCGGAAATCTTTTTTGTTCAGATCAATTACAGGATTTTTTTCATAATTAGTGTACGTCATTCCGCCATCGTTGCTGTATGCAATGAATTGCGATTCTTTTTTGAGGTTAGGTTGATCCGCAGTATAAATTGCAACAAAACAATTACTGCTTTTACAAAAGCCGCTTGTATTGTTTTTATCCCACACAGCGCTGCCTGAAAATATCCATGTTGTATCCTTATCTATTTTTTCAGGTATGGCAACAGGCAAATGTTTCCACTGAATAAGATCATTGCTTGTTGCATGGCCCCAGCTCATGTGGCCCCATTTATTTTCAAATGGGTTTTGCTGATTATACAAATGGTATACGCCATTCACATACAGCAATCCGTTGGGATCATTTGTCCAGTTTTTTACCGGTGTGAAATGATATACCGGCCGCCATTGTGGTGTAGGTGTTTGATTATCCTGTGCAAGTACTGCCATTGATAAAAAAGAGACAGAAATTAAAAGAGTCAACCATTTCATTTTAACAAGTTTAAAGCTTTTAATACAAATTTTAATTACCATTCAATTTACTCTTACGCTAAAAAGTTGATTAACCAAAGATCCGGAAAAACATTCCGGTAAAATTCCATTTATTTCCAGTATGTTATAATCATTCCGGCAGCTACATCTATTATAAACTACCCTTAAACTGTTCCTTTTCCAGCAATGTTCTTTACCGCATCTGCTTCATACCAAAGAGAAACAAAAGAGAGACCAAAGAGGGGCCAAAGAGGGACAAAAGAGGGACAAAAGAGATATATTTCCTCTTTTTGGTCTGTTTTTATACTGTATTTGATCTCTGTTTTACCAGTCATTGTATAGAACCAGGCATTAGTCGTTATAGTAAAAGGTAATAATCACTTCCAAAATTCCTCTTACAGAAAAACGGGAAAACAAATAAAGTTCTCCCGTTTATTGTCCCGACATTATTTAATAGCCATGATTCTGTGTATACAAACCATTTGTAACTGTTATCTGTTCCTGCGGGATAGGAAAATACTCATGCGTACCATGTGTAAATTGCGCGCTGCTTAAAAATGCATGCCTGGTCTTTTCTTTTGCAAAAAACGCATTCAGCGTAGGTGCTGCAATTCCCCAACGTACAAGATCAAAGAAACGGTATCCTTCCATAGCAAATTCCATTCTTCTTTCCCACATCAATGCCTCAAACGCGGTTGTGGTATTCCATACAGGAATATTTACACCCGGTTTATAAACATCAATCTTATAGTTTGAAGGATAAGTGCCATCTGCTTTTTTCACCAGTGGGCTTATTTGTGCAGCCCTTGCTCTTACCTGGTTTATCAACGGCAAAGCTGCATTAGCATCGCCTAATTTTATTTCTGCTTCTGCTTTCATCAAAAGCACATCGTCATAACGTATTACATCCATGTTAACCGAAGTGCCATAAAAAGGGCCAAGCTTTTTAAAACAGGGGCAGCTTGCCAGTTGCAGTTCTTTCATTGTTCCGAAGCCTCCATACGTTCCTGCCAATCTTTCCCAGCTATGATCGTAAGGAATAGCTGCATCATATTTAAATGGATGGCTTTGTATGCCAATGGTATGATCAATACGCGGATCAACTGTTACACCGGTTGGTGTAAGATCATTATCACCTAAATAAAAGTCATTAAAATCTTTATCAGTTGGATTTAATATTGAATCCAACGGAAGCCCGCGGGAATCTGTCTGGAAAGCATTCACCAGGTTTTGGGATGGTACGTGAAATGCACAGCAACCATACTGTGGCGCGCCCGCAAAATAATTAAGGCTGGTGCTCATGCCTAACCTTCCACCGATGGCAGTTCCATCGTTAATAGAATATTGAATGGCGAATATTGATTCCGGGCTGTTATCATAACCATATAAAAAGTCATAGGCAAAATCAGGATTCAAAGCATACACACCGGAATTGATAACATCATCCGTTAATGTAATAACATCCTGAAGCTTTTGCTGGTCAATACCGGTTACGTTGTAGCCATCATCCTGCGTATATGCCTGGTACAATCTTACTTTGGCAAGGTAGGCTTCTGCCGCAAGCTTATTGGCCCTGCCGGGCTGGCCGGGTTGTGTTTCAGGCAAATCATTAATTGCAACCTGGAAATCACCTGCTATCTTTTCCCACAACGAATCATTGGACATAGTGTTTGGAACCTTCACTATTTCATCATTGGTTAATGTTTCGTCAAACCAGGGAATGTTGCGGAATAAGTCTTTCAAAAGGAAATACATGTGCCCGCGTAAAAAATGCATCTCACCTATGCGTGTTGTTCTTTCAGGAAAATCTGCATCTGTAAGATTATTCAAGGCACGCAAAGCATTATTGATTCTTGAAATAGCGCCATAAGCCCTTATCCACGTGCCGGGAAAACCAAAATCGCCTGCACCATTATTAGATGAATTCACCAAATAGAATTGTTCATATTTATCCATTTGCTGCTGGTCGCCAATAGCGCCACCGCCTTTATACGCATCATCAGAGCGGATGCTTCCATATTCCCACATACTTGTTATGGGCGCATCCCACCAGTCATTTGCAATACCCGCATAAGCGGCTGTAGCAAGCCCGTCAGCGGCAGTAGGAGACGTAAGATCGCTGGCTGATACAGCACCCTGAGGTTTGTAATCAAGGTACTTTTTACAGCCCATTGAAAGCACAATAACTGCAGCTAACAATATTTTTATACTTGTATATTTCATAACTTATTTTTTAAGATTAAAAGTTTACGTTGATACCAAACGTATAGGATGTGGGCACCGGCCATAAATCGAATGTGTTAGCTCTTTCCGGATCTTTTGCAGTATATTCTTTAGATTTAAATGCAATTAAATTGTTTCCCATTACATATATTCTCAGGCTTTCCATTTTAATACTGGAAGCGATGCTCTTTGGCAGGTTATAACCTATGGTAACATTACGGATCTTGAAGTACGAAGCATTTACATAATAGAAATTTGAATTTCTGTCTTCTCCGTTATGATTCAGGAGGCTTAAAGCGGGAATGCCTGAACCTGTGTTTTGTGGCGTCCATGCATTTAAAGTACCAGGCCCGAAATTGTTTCTCTGGTCAACAAAATCATTAAAGAACTTTGTTGGATCAAAACCGGTTTTCCCTGCTACGCCTGAACCAAAGATTGAGAAGTCCCAATTCTTGTAATCGATGTCAATGCGAAGCCCGTATTCAAGTTTTGGCAAAGTATTTCCGAGCCAGGTTTGATCGTTTACATCGATAGTATCATTTCCATTTAAATCAACATATCTTAAACGGCCTGCTCCCTGCAAGGCTCCGTCCTGAGCGCCGGGTTGGAACGGGGCATCCTGTGCCTCCTTGGATGTTTGGAAAATTCCGTTTGTTTCATAGCCGAAAATTGACTGCGGTGAATGGCCTACGATAGAGTGATTGGCATCACCCACGAAATATGAACGGTAACTATCCGGTATACTTGTGATCTTATTCTGAAAATGGCTCGCATTTGCTGTTATATTGAAATTTAAGCCACTGTTGGTTCTGTGATTATATGATAATAATGCTTCCCAACCCCAGTCGTTCATATTTGCTCCGTTTACAACAGTATTTTGCCCTTCTCCCAATACACCTGGTATTGGTGGCGGAATAAGAATATCCTTTGTTTTTTTAATGAAATAATCAAATGAACCTGTAATGGTTTCATTTAAAAATCCGAAGTCAAGGCCAAGGTTTGTTTCTGTTGAAGATTCCCATTTCAAATTAGGATTGCCTTCCTGTACCTGCACAAAACCTGAAGGAAGTGTGCCGGTGTTCAGGCCACCCAGATCATAAGCAGTACCTATGTTAAGCCATTGCGGGTAAGTCGGACTTGCGGTTCCATAATTTGGTTGGAAAAGCGTGAGAGGCCCGGTATTACTTAATGCCTGCTGGTTACCCACTGTTCCTACACCGGCACGCAGCTTAAGATTTGAAACATTCTTTACATTTTTAAAGAAATCTTCATTATTGATTCTCCATCCAAGTGTAAAAGCCGGAAAAATACCATATTGATTATTGGCACCAAACCTGGACGATCCATCTCTTCTTACGGTTACAGAAGCCAGGTACCTGTCTGAATAGCTGTAAAATAATTTTCCGAATTGGGATAATAACCGGTAACCTGTAGCAGAGCCATTGGTTGTTTGTGTTCCACTGCCTGCACTTAATTGCAGATAATCTGCTGTTTGCAAGGCAAAATTGGTATTGGATGCGCCAAAAGCATTGATGTTGTCTTTGATGGCTTCCGTTCCAATAAGAACATTTAACCTGCTTTTGTCACGTATCAGGTTATAGTTTAAGGTATTTGACCAGGTAAAAGTGAATTCTTTTGCATCCTGCAAAGCGAGGCTGTTGAAAGATCTCACCGGGCCTTCGTCGCCTATTAAAGCAGCGTTTTCAGCAAGGGCGTCAGAATAATCAAATCCAACACTGGTATGAAAAACCAGGTTCTTCACTATTTCAAGATCCAGGTAGGCATTTCCAAATAACACAAGTTCAGTTCGTGTGTTGAACCTGTTGAGGTATTGCATATCAACAGGATTGTTTCTGTCCGAATAACCTGCGCCTCTCGGGCCGCCATAGGTGCCGTCGGTTTTATACAAAGGGATTGTTGGCGCCAGCGTTAAGGCAAGACTGGGCGTGGAAGCGCCGCCAACGTCGGTAGTGGAATTAATTTGTGATGTTTGCGATAGCTGGAAATTTTCACCGATTTTCAACCGGTCTTTGAATGTAGAAATATGGCCGTTAACGCGCGCATTGTATCGCTTGTAATTTGTAAACTCAATAAGCCCGTTATTATGATAATAGCCAAGGTCTATCATAACCCCGTTTCGTGAATTGCCTGCTGACAGAGCGAGGTCGTTAGCTATAACGGTTGCGGGTTTATATAATGCATCCTGCCAGTTGGTACTTGCCGCAGGTTCAAGGCTGTCTGTTGCTGAAAAAGGCCCGGTAAACGGATCATAAGGTGGCGGCTGGTTGTTATTAGTTGCTCCAACAAACGGCGCAATGATAACTTTATTAAGCACCGGGTTATTATAATCGCCATTCCAGTCAAACTTATAGATTTGGTCAACCACACTATTAGGATCAGTGCCATCATTTACAGCAGCCCGCCAGAGTGCTTCTCCTCTCTGCTCGGAATTCAGTACGTTTTCCTGCCATGGCTTTTCTGTTTGGCTGGTGATGCTGCTGTTTAACTGGATGTGTACTTTATCATCTGAAGAACCATTTTTTGTAGTAACAATGATAACTCCGTTTGCAGCACGTGATCCGTAAATGGAAGCAGCAGAAGCATCTTTTAAAACCTGCATAGATGATATTGAACCCGTATTAAGATTGGCCAGGTCTTCATATTTAGTGGTGGGAACTCCATCAATAATATACAATGGATTCGTGCTGTTCAATGTACCAATGCCACGAACTAAAATGGTAGGGGCTCCGCCATTAGCGCCGGTTGGAGAACCATCTGTTTGTATATACAACCCCGGAACACGGCCTTGTAAAGCCAGCATCGGGCTGCTTACAACCTGGTTTTTTACAGGTGTAAGATTTACAACAGATACAGCTCCTGTTAAATCTACTTTCCTTTCTGATTTATAACCTGTAACAACAACAGCATTTAACTCGCTTGCGCCTTCTTCCATCACAAGATTTATATCCTGGCTTGATTCTGTAACCTTATAGTTTAGGTTATTCATGCCGATAAAGGATAAATTGATGGTTTCTCCTGCTGTGGCCGGAATTGAGAATTTTCCGTTTGCATCGGTAGTAACCGTGCTTTTACCTAAGTGAACTGTTACGCCAGCCAAAGGTTGCCCTGTGGTTTTTGAAGTAACTGTTCCACTCACTATTTTTTGTTGCGCAAAACTTGTAAGTGCAACAAAAACCATAAAAATTGTAAGTAGTTGCTTCATAAGTTTTTTGTTTAGTGACATATATTTTATAAAAATTCTTTAAACTCAATTAATGTGAATCATATTGGTGCAGGCATCTTTAAGGAGGAGCCCTGTCAATTAGTTTTGAGATGAAAGCCATAAGAAAAGCGTTGCCGCTTTTTTTGATGATTATTATACTTAGTTCAAATTTTTCGTTTATCATATTTTTAGTTTGTCTTTCGTATTTTTAAAAAGGGCGGGCTGAAAACCTTATGAAAACAACGATTGCCCGTTTAATGCAGCACCAGTGTTCTTTCTATCTGTTCCAGCGACTTGCCTTTTGTTTCAGGCATTATCTTCACTACAAACAGCAGTTGTAAAACCATCATAATGCTGAAGAATAAAAAAGTGCTTCCACCACCTAATTTCTCAGCCAGTATGGGAAATAAAAAAGTGATGATAGCAGCCATCATCCAATGCGTAAAACTTCCAAGTGTCTGGCCTTTTGCCCTTATATTATTTGGAAAAATTTCTGAAATGAATACCCATATGACTGCACCCTGGGAAAAAGCAAAAAATGCTATATAGATCATGAGATAAACTGTAATTCCAAAGCCGCTGAAATCTTCTGTATAAAATGTTCTGGAAACAAGGCCAAGCGTAACAATAAGGCCGATTGAACCGATAAGCATTAGAGTGCGCCTGCCTATCTTATCAATAAAATTTATAGCAAGTAAGGTGAACAGGAAATTTATAAAGCCAATACCGGCAGTTGAAAGCAATGATGATTGCCTGCCCAAACCTGCCATTTCAAATATTCTCGGCGCATAATAAATAATAGCATTAATACCTGAAACCTGGTTAAATACGGCAAAGCATATTGCCAGGAAAACAGGAAGCTTGTTCTTCTTTGCAAACAATACATCTTCAGTTGCCAGATTATGCTCCTCGCGGTTATTTGCTATTATGTTTTGAAAATCGCTTTCATAACTATCAGGGTTGATGATTTTTAAAACGTCACGTGCTTCATCTGGTTTGTTTGCTTTCAGAATAAGCCATCTTGGCGTTTCGGGTACAAATCGCAGTAATATTAAAAATAACAACGAGGGTATAGCCTGAATGCCCAACATTAAACGCCATGAAGTATCGGCGCCTATCAATAGACCAATAAGATAGTTTGAGAGATAAGAAATAAGAATTCCAAAAACAACGTTGAACTGGAACATCATCACTAATCTGCCTCTGTATGCAGCCGGTGATATTTCAGAAATGTAAACAGGCGCAGTAACAGAAGATGCACCTACACCAATGCCGCCTAAAAATCTGAACAATAAAAATAAATACCAGTTAGTTGAAAGCGCAGAACCAAGCGATGCAATTAAATAAGCAGAGGCAATTAGTATAAGTGTTTTCTTCCTGCCCAGTTTATCAGATGGGATGCTACCCGTTAATGCACCTGCTATAGTTCCTATTAATGCAATAGATATTGTGAAGCCATGCTCAAAAGCAGTTAAGTTCCAATATTTCTGAATGGCTTCTTCCGCACCGGAAATAACGGCCGTATCAAATCCAAAAAGAAAGCCGCCTATAGCAACTACAATCGACCAGAGAATAACTTTTTTCTTGTTCATATGGTTAGCAGTTGAGGTAATGAAAGTAATTACCTCAACTACTAACCATTTTTGAAATCATATCAAAATGTTATAAATTCATCGTTCAGAGAAAATTTTTTTAAATGGTTGGTTTAAAACTATTTAAAGATTCAGTTGTATTAAATTTAAACTCGTCTTTTCAAAATTGTAACATGAAACTCTAATATTGTTTCATTATCTTATAGCTTGATCTTTTAAAAGTTTTTGTTTTTTGAAACGAATTCTTTTTTTGTTTGTCTTTTGTAATAATGATTGCGCACTATGAAAAGAATGTTCCCCAAACATCCCTTTAATGGGATTAAAGCATTTCAGCTTGTTTTGGCGTTGGTTACGATTTGTTTTTTTGCATTCCTGTCGTGCAATTCAAAAAGAAATCAACAAAAATATACGATAGGTTTTTCTCAATGCACTATGGTAAACAAATGGCGGCAAACCATGCTTGCCGATATGCAAAGAGAATTATCGTTTCATCCTGAGATCAATTTTATTTTTAAAGATGCCAATGGCAACACACAGGAGCAAATAAAACAGATCAATGAACTTATCAATCAAAAGATTGATCTGCTGGTTGTATCTCCAAACGTTGCTGCGCCTATAACGCCGGTTGTTGAAGAAGCATTTCAAAAAGGTATAAAAATTATTATTGTTGATAGAAGAACTTCCTCTGAAAATTATACAGCATATGTAGGCGCCAGTAATTATGAAGTGGGCGAAAGCGCTGCTGCATATGCTAATTCCATATTGAAAGGAAAGGGAAATATTTTGGAGATATCAGACATTCCCGGCTCTTCAGCAGACATAGACAGGCACACAGGTTTTTCAGATCTTATTAAAAAAAATCCCGGTATAAATTTTATTTCCAAGATATATGAAGCAGGCGATGAACATCCTTCAGAAACCAATACAATTAAGTTTTTACAATCTGATAATGACATCCAATTAATATTCGCTCAAAACGACAGGCTTGCCCTTTCTGCATATAATGCCTGCAAAAGTTTGGGGCTTGACAAGAAAATAAAAATTATTGGTGTTGATGGATTAGCCGGTATTAACGGTGGTATTGATTTGGTTGATAAAGGAATAATTAAAGCAACTATATTATATCCAACCGGTGGTGGAGAAGCTATTCAAACAGCAGTGAATGTGCTTGAAGGTAAACCTTATCAAAAGCAAAACCGGCTTGCAACCACAATCATAGATTCAGCCAACGTAAGGATAATGAAATTGCAAAGCGATAAAATGCTTGCGCAACAGGATGATATTGACAGAAGGCAGAAAAGAATTGAGCAGCAGGAGATAATCACAAAAAATCAAATTACTATTATTTATGCGATATCCATATCGCTGGCTTTAGCACTTATATTCGGATTTATACTGTTGTATTATTTGCGGGAGAACAAAAAAATTAATTTGAGGCTTCAACAGCAAAACCTGGAAATATCAAATCAGCGAAATCAATTAATTGAGTTAAGCAAAAAAGCAAAAGAAGCTTCCGATGCAAAAATTAATTTCTTTACAAACATTTCGCATGAGTTTCGTACGCCACTTACATTAATATTAGTGCCATTGGAAGAGATGAAAAATAATCCGAGGCTTGATAGTGTAACCCAAAAATTAACTGCGCTTATTCAAAAAAATGCATTCAGGCTTTTAAAGCTGATAAATGAAATAATGGATTTTAGAAAAATCGAAAGCGATAAGATGATATTGCAGGCAGAAGAAAGCGATATCATTCAGTTTCTAGATGACATCATTAATAATTTTAAAGGCCTTGCCAAAAAAAGAAATATTGATCTCAGGTTGATGTCAAAAGAACACGGAATAATTCTTTGGTTCGATGCATCAATGCTTGATAAAGTAATGTTCAACCTTTTATCCAATGCATTTAAGTTTACGAACGATGATGGTTTTATTTATGTTTCGGTTGAAAAAAATGCCGCAGAAAATAATGTTGTTATAAAAGTTGAAGACAGTGGTATTGGTATGCCGCAACAAGTTGCTGATAAAATATTCGAGCCATTTTACCAGGGGAATATTAATGACAGAAAAAGCAGCGGGCTTGGCCTTTCGCTATCAAAAGAATTTATACAATTACACCAGGGAAGTATAAGCGTAAATAGCAAACAGGGCGAAGGAACAATTTTTACAATTAAACTTTTGCCGGGTAAAGATCATTTAGAAAATGATCAGATATTATCCAATAAAATACCCAACGAAAAATCATATTATGATGAAAGAATTTTTTTAAGAGAGCCTGATAACACAGTAGCTAATGCAGAAAATTTTGCTACTGAAAACAAATCTGACAATACAATATTAGTAATTGAAGACAACAGCGACCTGCGTAACTATTTAGTTGAAAAACTTAGCCATACTTATTATATAATTGAAGCAGAAAACGGAACTGCTGCCATACAAATGGCTTTTGATAATGTTCCTGATCTTATAATTTCAGATGTTGTATTGCCGGGAAAAGATGGTTTTGCTATAACGAATATTTTAAAATCTGATATACGCACTTCTCACATTCCGATAATTCTTTTAACAATAAAAACCGAAATGCAAAGCCAGATCGAAGGAATGAAAAGCAAAGCCGATGCATATATCGTAAAGCCTTTTAATTTTCAATTTCTGCTTGAAACAATTAAAAGTGTTTTACGAAACCGCGAAACATTGAGAGACCATTATACGAGCGAATTGCCAATTGAATTAAAAAGCCACGCACCAAAAAAACTGGATAAAAAATTTATTAATGATTTTACTTCAATTGTTGAAAGCAACATAAGCAATGATAAGTTTAATGTAGACGAAATTTGTAAAAGCATCGGTGTTTCAAGAATACAATTATACCGAAAGGTGAAAGCATTATTAGGTTGCAACGTGAACGATTATATTTTGGCTGTGCGTTTGCAAAAGGCAAAGTATTTATTGAATGAAACAGAAATGTCAATTGCTGAAATTGCAGATAAGGTTGGCTTTTCTTCTGCCGCTTATTTTTCAACTGTGTTTAAAAATAAATTTATTGTTACGCCAAGTGAGTTTAGAGATAAAGGGAAAGTAACTAATTGATTTTTGAATTGTTTCATTGGTTGACTTATAACAATAAAAAATCGCACACATAAATTTTATGCGTGCGATTGAATTATATAAGTGCTCATGCTTTTTTCTTAACCGGTTTTGGTGCAAAAATGGCAAGCATTCTTTTGCCTTCCATTTTAGGCATATCTTCCAAAATACCAACTTCGGCAAGCCTTTCAGCAAATTTTAACAACAATAATTCGCCTCTTTCTTTGAACATAATAGCGCGGCCTTTAAACTGAACATAGGCTTTTACTTTATTGCCATCTTTCAAAAATTTTTCGGCATGCTTCGTCTTAAATTCAAAGTCGTGATCGTCAGTGCCCGGTGTAAAGCGAATCTCTTTTACTTCGCTTTGCTTGGCATTGGCTTTCATTTCTTTTTCTTTACGCTTCTTTTCGTAAAGAAATTTTTTGTAGTCGATAATTTTACAAACCGGAGGATCTGCATTAGGAGAAATTTCAACAAGATCCATCTCTTGTTGTTGCGCAATGCGCAATGCTTCCTGTGTAGGATAAATACCAACGGTTACGTTATCTCCAACTAAACGTACCTGCTGCGCCCTGATTCTTTCATTTATGCGATGCTCAGGCTCGGGTTGCCTGTTAAAACGAGGATTAAATCTTCCTCTCTGTGGTAAAGCCATTAATTGTTTTTTCGTGAATAATACTTAAAATAAGTTTTAAATTTAATAGATTTTTGTAAAAACAGCCTGCAAAAATAATTTATTTTCTTTCTATAATTTCTTCTTTCAACAAATTAATAAATTGTTCAATGTCTTGCGGCTCTGGCTCTGTTTTGTTATGCTTTCTTATGGCAAGCTTGCGTTCAATGGTTTCGCGTTCACCAATTACCAGCATATAAGGCACTTTACTTAACTCGGCATCACGTATCTTTTTACCAACTTTTTCACTGCGTTCATCAGTCTCCACTCTTATTCCTGCTTTTCTTAATTGCGTATAAACTTCTTTTGCATAAGGCAGAAATTTATCGCTGATAGGAAGAATTTTTACCTGCACCGGCGATAGCCATGTTGGAAATCTTCCTGCATAATGCTCCAGTAAAAATCCAATGAAACGTTCATGCGTTCCCAATGGCGCACGATGAATGATGAGCGGCGTGTCTGTTGAGTTTTCAGGCGTAGTGTATTGCAACTTAAAACTTCTGCCCTGCGAAAAATCAACCTGGTTAGTTGCCAAAGTAAATTCACGTCCAATTACACTATAAATCTGTACATCTATTTTCGGCCCGTAGAATGCAGCTTCATCTGCTACTTCAACAAACGGAATTTTAGATTCGATCAAAACGTTACGCACCATTTCTTCAGTTTGCAACCAAAGCTCAGGTTCGTTCACATACTTAATACCCAATTTTTCTTTTGAGTGAAGTGATAAGCGCATCACGTATTTATCAACGCCAAAAATTTTAAAATACTTCAGGTACATATCATTCACTGCGCGAAATTCATCGGCAAATTGTTCTTTGCTGCAATAAATGTGCGCATCATTCATATGCAAACAACGCACGCGCATTAAACCGAATAATTCTCCGCTTTGTTCATAACGGTAAACTGTTCCGTATTCTGCAATGCGATAAGGCAGATCGCGATAGCTCTTAGGTTCTGCTGCAAATATTTTATGGTGATGCGGGCAGTTCATTGATTTGAGATAATATTTCTCTCCGTCCAGTTCCATCGGTGGATACATACTGTCTGCATAATACGGCAAATGCCCGCTGGTTAAATACATACTTTCCTTTGCGATGTGCGGCGTAACCACTCGCTTATAACCTGCATCTTCCTCTGTTTCTTTTGCAAGCTTTTCCAACTCTTCGATCACAACTGTGCCGTTCGGCATCCACATGATCAAACCCTGGCCAACATCATCATCCATTGTATAGATACCGAGTTCTTTTCCAAGCTTGCGGTGATCGCGTTTCTTTGCTTCTTCCAGCATTGCTAAATATTCATCCAGTTCTTTCTGACTTGGAAATGATACACCATAAATGCGCGTAAGCTGTTTGTTTTTTTCATCACCTTTCCAATAGGCACCGGCAATATTTGTAAGCTTAATTGCTTTGATAAAACCGGTAGCCGGAATGTGCGGCCCACGACAGAGATCAGTGAAATTTCCCTGCGAATAAAAAGTGATGTTGCCATCTTCTAAATTTTGCAACAAATCAAGTTTATATTCATCACCTTTTTCTGCGAAGTAAGCAACTGCTTCCGCTTTTGGTGTTTCTTTTCTTATGTATTGATTGTTTTGCTTCGCCAGTTCATTCATCTTCTTTTCAAGCGCACGCAGATCTTCTTCTGTTATTTTTCTATCACCCAAATCCATATCGTAATAAAAACCATTATCAACCGGGGGGCCAACCCAAAACTTCACTCCGGGAAACATACTTTCAACTGCTTCAGCCATTAAATGCGCAGTAGAATGCCAGAAGGTTGATTTTCCTTCCGCATCATTCCATGTCAACAATTTTAAACCTGCATCTTCATTTATCGGGCGCGTTGCATCCCATGTTTTTCCATTTACATTGGCGGCAATAACCTTTCTCGCTAAACCTTCACTGATCGATTTAGCAACATCCAACGCTGTAATTCCATTTTCATACTGCCTTACAGCACCATCCGGAAACGTAATATTTATCATAACTAAAATAGAATTCAAAATAAAAAATCGGCCACTCAGGAATCTGGAAATCAGAAATACTAAATGGGCTGCGAAATTAGGGAATGATTTTAATAGCAACGATTCGTCAAATGCAACCCGGCATAAAACTTATCTTTACCGCTTTGTATGCAACTCGCAACATTTTTAGCCAGGCGTATCGCCTTTAACAAACAGCATTCATTTTCCAGGTTCATCATCAGGCTTGCCACTGCGGCAACAGCACTGAGTGTTGCTGCAATGATATTAACGCTGGCTTTTGTTAACGGGTTTCAATATGCAGTGAGCAATAAGATTTTTAATTTCTGGGGACATTTGCGCGTACAGGAATATGAGCCGGATAAAGCGATGATATCAGAAGAAACACCATGGAAACCCAACGATACTACTTTGCAAATACTGCATATTTTTCCGCAGGTAAAACAAATACAGGCCTTTGCGACGAAGTCCGCAGTTATTGAAAAGAACAAAGAAATAGAAGGCCTTTTATTTAAAGGTGTTGATAGTAATTATGATTTTAATAACCTGAAATCTTTTTTAAAAGAAGGAAGGTTTCCTGATTTGCGCGACAGCAATTACACCAAAGAGATAATGATCTCTGCACCAATCGCGAATGAACTGCAGATAAAGCTTAACGATACCATCAATATTTATTTTATTAACCAGGAAAAGGGAGGCGCGTCTGTCCGACGCTTAAAAGTCTGCGGCATTTTTAAAACGGGAATAGAAGAGTACGACAAAACTTTTGCAATAGGTGACCTGCGTTTGTTGCGCCAGGTTTATGATTGGAATCAAGGCGAAATTGGCGGCTATGAAATTTTCCTGGATGATTACAGGCAGATGGATACTATCAACTCCATGTTGTACCAAATGCTTCCGCAGGCATGGATAAGTCGAACAATAAAACAAGTGTATCCAAACATATTTGACTGGCTGCAGATTCAGGATGTAAACCGCAATGTTATTTTTATTGTGATGGCAATTGTTGCTATCATTAACCTCATAACCTGCCTGCTTATTTTAATTCTTGAACGCACCAGAATGACAGGTATTTTGAAAGCACTCGGCGCGCGCGACTGGATCATTCAAAAAATATTTTTGTATCACGCAAGCATGATCGCAATACGCGGAATTATTATCGGGCTGATTTTCGGTCTTGGTATTTGCTTCCTTCAACAACAAACCGGTTTTATAAAAATGGATGAGTCTGCCTATTATGTTTCAGAAGCGCCGGTACATATTATCTGGTGGCAGATTATTGCGGTATGTATTTCAACGATGGTGGTTTGTTTTCTTTCATTGCTGATTCCAACGTGGCTGGTAAAAACCATCAGGCCGGTTAAGGCGATACAATTCAGATGATAGTTTGGCTATTTTTTGAAATTAAGCAAGTCCGTTTTTAACGGCGAACATAACAAGCCCGGCAGTATTGCGCACACCGATCTTTTCAATAAGCCTTGTACGAATACCTTCCACTGAGCGCGGACTAAGAAAGATTTCTTTACCAATTTCTGCAGCTGTTTTTTCTTCACAGATCATTTTTAAAACTTCCTGTTCTCTTTCTGTAAGTTCAATGTTATGATTGAAAGAAGGCTTAAGATTGTTTTTGGTTACAAGTTTTTTAAGTAATGCCTTATTTACAAGATCATTGAAGTAATAACCATTTTCACATACTGCATAAATAGCCTTAATGATCTCTTTGGGTTCTGCATTCTTTAATAAATAGCCATGCGCGCCATTTTCCATTAAGTGGATTATAAATGTATCGCTGTCGTACATAGTAACAACAAGGATTTTAATGCCGTTATATTTTTTACTGATTTGTTTTGTGGCCTCCATGCCATCCATCAATGGCATATTCAAATCCATGATTATAACGTGGGGTTGTTGTGATTTTAATGCTTCAAGTAATTCTTCACCGTGTTCTGCTTCAAGTACCACTTCTAAATTTTCATCAGCATTAAAACAGAGTTTTAAACCTTCCCGAAATATTTTATAATCATCTGCTATTGCAATAGTAATAGGTTTCATGCTACATCTATAGGTACGTTTAGTGTAATGATGTTATTACCAATTGTTCTTTCAAAGTTAATTTTTCCCTTAAGTAAAATAATCCTGTTTTGAATATTTTTTAAACCAAGCCCTTTACCTTCATAACGCAGCCGCTCAAATTCTTCCTGTGTTATTCCATTGCCATTATGTTGTAGAATAAACGTAAGAATGTTATTTTCTGAATGAGAGGTTATTTTTAAAGAGGTTGCATGGCTATGCTTTATAATATTGCCGCAGAGTTCCTGTATAATGCGGTAAATGCTTATATCGTTTTCAGCATTTTTTTGAAATATAGTTTGGGTCGAGATCAGACACTACAGAAAACTTATCTGCACTAAGTTTATATACAAAACTTTGAACTGCTTCATTTAACCCAAGTTCCTTTAAAATTCCTGAATGCAGGTTGTGTGATATTGACCTTACTTTTTGAATAGAGTCATTTAATAACTCAATAGATTTATTAAACACTTCACCATCCTGTTTCGCCAGTTTTTCAGGATGTATACTAAACAGGTATAATCTTGTTGCAGAAAGCAAGGCGCCAACTTCATCATGCAATTCTTCTGATATACGGTGCCGTTCTGTTTCTTCACTTATAACGGCTGCCTTTATTAATTCGTTTTGTTGCTCCTGTTTAATATGCAATAAGTTTTGGTGGTATTGAAATTTTTTGCGCTGGCTGAGATTGAAAAAGAGTAAAAGGCTTAGTATAAGCAATAACATTGCGCTAACACCAACAATAAAAAAATATTCAATATTCATAAGCTTCCTTTGATTCTCCGTAAAAAGCTTTGGCAATTAAAATGCAAAAGACAATATACATTGTATCGGGTATATACCATATATAATCCCAAAGCTTATCTGTAGAACTTATGATATATTGATAAAAAAGAAAAACAAAAAAATTTACTGATTCATAAAGAGCCAGACCAGAAATAATAAGTAATCGAGGATCAAACTTTAAAAATATTTCCTCTGAATTTATCAGTTTAATAAAAAAAGCAATTGAACATATTAAAAGAGTGAAACTTTCTGTTGTATGAAGCAAAGAATTCAAAGTCCAAAAATTCCCGTTGATAATGAAATAGATTAAAAAACCAATGGCATAAATTATTAAAAACCAATTAAAGAGTTTTTTAGAAAAAAGATTAATGGTATTTCTAAAGAACAAAGTAAAAATAACAGTTCTTAGGATCGAACTAATATTATAAAGATAATTGTTGTTTTGAAGTTTAACAGGCATGCATTGTTTGAAAATCCAGCTAACATCTGCCATTGCATTAATACAGAGAGCTGTTAGTAAATAAACAGCAATAATGCGAAATGAGCTGTAATCTTTTTTTTTTAAAATAAAGATATACAACGGTATTAGTGGCGCCCAAACTTCTGACCAGTTTAAAATGTTAATCATTAAATCTAAAACTCTAAAATTAGACAGCAAAATCGTTATCTAGTTAAAATGATTCTTTACATTTTGGGCAAGGATTTGCGTTTAAATGCGTAGTATATGTTTTTTTGGCATCAATTGTTTGTAAAGAAAGAACAAGACCAATATATTTACAATAAATGTCGCTAGTTAAATATGGAGTTATAACGATATTATATTTATTAGGGTTATTTAAAAAATCTATACCCTCATTTTTTAAACTATCGATAAATTCCTTGATGCCAGCCTCGCATATAACACCACTTCTTATCCACCATCTTGAGTCTTTAATATCAGATGTTGAATTAAAAGAGTAGTACTTTGCCGTTTGTTTTAATTTAATAGGTGTAGGCCGATTCTGAGATGGTGATTGACATACAAAGCCATCTGCTAATAAATAAAATGGGTTACTAGTATTTGAAGAGTACAATATTTTTACATAATCATAATTGCCACTTTGAAGCTCATTGTAAGCAGTTTTAAAATTGCTTCCATTCATTATCATTTCATAAACGCGAGCTTGATGGGTGTAACGCTTACTATTAATTGTTGGTTTAGCGTTTATTAATTTATTAATAATCTCACAGGAGCAATTCTTGTCATATATCGTATCATCTTCTACTACATCATTCTTATTTTTCAAATTAGAGACGATATTCCTCTTTGTAACAGTTGTCTTAATTGCATCAGAATTGTTATTGTTAAGCGAGATTGAATTGAATGCAAATAGTAGCAAGACAGCAGTGAAAGTAATGGAATAATAAAATATGGGTAAAATCTTTTTCATAAACAGGAATTTTAAAGTGTTATTAATAAGATTAACACCACCAAACTAACCCCACTTTTTTATATATACAAAAAAGCATAGCGTGTTTTTCCCCGTATTGCTACCCGTATTTTACGCATACTTAACTTAAGTTATAACGTACTTCTACGCAGTTTCAATTTCACGTATTTCCTGCCTTGACTTAGGGGTATGTGTAAAGGCAATTTTGAGTCATCATTCAAAAACAAAACATCATGAAGACTCAAATTCCCCGCAGCATTTTCCTAATAACAGCAGCACTTTTGATAACAGTTAATAACAATGCAGGCAAATTGGAATTTCCCCGTTTCTCAACAAAAAATATTATGATAGAAACCGGTGCTGTACAAATACCAAACGCATTCAGCGAAAAGCCCGTTCCGCATGAACCGGAAATTCATTTTCATATGTTTGATATTGATAAAGACGAAAAAACATTAATCGTATGGAAAATGAAAGCTAAAAAATATTCAATTGTAATATATGATGTTTTAATCCTTACAGGCCTGCAGTTTGCTTTATATATTCTTCCAGCCGTGATGCAACAGTATCATTAAATTTGCCTTCTATAAAACTTATACATCATGCGCACTGCGAAAGACATCTTACAACAAAAAGGAACTCAATTTAATTTTATAAAACATACAGCAAACGTACTTGAAGCGATAGGATTAATGAAAGCTGAAAATATAAGCTACCTGATAGTTTTGGATGACAATGATATTTACATGGGCGTATTTTCTGAAAGAGATTACACACACAAAGTAATTCTTGAAGGCAAACAGGCAATTAATACAAGAGTGTCTGAGATACTGGCAACCAATCTTGTCAATGCTTCGCTGGACGATTTAACCAGTAAACTCATGTTGCTGATCAATAATTCAATGACACGCTATATTCCCGTTTTTGATGGTAATAATTTTATAGGCATCATAACCATTCATGACCTGATGCGTGAAGCAATGGCCGATTATGAACAGGGCCGCCAGGAACTGGAAAAACATGAACTTGAATTTTTAAAAAAGCATGTAGCCAAGTAGCGTTGAAAGTATAAAGTAATTCAACGTAACAATTCATAATTAAGAAGCCTGATCATTTGATCAGGCTTCTTAATGTAATGATATTTAAAGATTGTTGCAGGCTTATTTATCTGCTGTAAAGGTTGCCGTCATATATTCATGATTTAAGCGGCCAATATTTGTTACCAATATTTCTTTAGGGCAAGCGGCTTCGCAGGCATTTGTATTGGTGCAGGCGCCAAACCCTTCTTTATCCATTTGATTGATCATTGCCACCACACGTGTTTTACGTTCGGGCGAACCTTGAGGCAATAAAGACAAATGAGCAACTTTAGCAGATACAAATAACATAGCAGAACTATTCTTACATGCAGCAACGCAGGCACCACAACCAATGCAGGCGGCGGCTGCAAAAGATTTATCAGCACTTTCTTTGTCAACAGGAATGGCGTTGGCATCAACAGCATTGCCGGTATTTACAGAAATAAATCCACCGGCCTGTATAATTCTGTCAAAGGCAGAGCGGTCAACAACCAAATCTTTTATTACAGGAAAAGCTTTTGCACGCCAGGGCTCAACTACAATAGTATCGCCGTCATTAAATGCGCGCATATGCAACTGGCAAACTGTATTGGCTTTCCATGGGCCATGTGGCTTGCCATTTATATACATTGAACATGCACCGCAAATACCTTCACGGCAATCATGGTCAAAAGCGATTGGCTCTTTATCTTCTGTAATAAGCTTTTCATTCAGCACATCAAACATTTCAAGAAAGCTCATTTCAGAAGAAATGTTTTCTACTTTATATGTTTCAAAGCGTCCTTTCTCTTTGCTGTTTCTTTGACGCCACACTTTAAGTGTAAGATTCATGTTGTAATGTTCCATAGTGCCCTAACCCTAAAGGGAATTTTTTATTTTAATTTATAACCTCCATTCTCCCCTTCAGGGGATGGGGGCATTATTTATAACTTCTCTGTGTTGGATGAACCACATCATACTTCAGCTCTTCCTTATGCAGGTCCCACTGTTCATCGGCCTTGTATTCCCATGCTGATACGTACATATAATTTTCGTCATCACGTTTTGCTTCGCCATCTTCTGTCTGGTATTCTTCGCGAAAATGGCCACCGCAACTTTCATTGCGTTCCAACGCATCAATGCACATCAATTCACCTAATTCAATAAAGTCTGCAACACGTCCTGCTTTATCTAATTCAGGATTGAACTCATCAATACTCCCGGGAATTTTTACATTGCTCCAGAACTCTTTTTTCAACGCACGTATTTCTTCAATTGCTTCTTTTAACCCTGCTGCATTTCTTGCCATGCCGCATTTATCCCACATAATTTTTCCAAGGCGTTTGTGCAAACTTTCAACCGTTTCATTGCCTTTAATGCTCATTAATTTTTCAATTCTTGCAGCTACAGTTTTTTCTGTTTCTTCAAATTCAGGATGTGTTGTAGGTATTTCTTTTGTTCTTATTTCATCAGCCAGGTAATTACCAATTGTATAAGGAATAACAAAATAACCATCGGCAAGCCCCTGCATCAATGCACTTGCGCCCAAACGGTTGGCGCCATGATCGCTGAAGTTGGCTTCACCTAAACAATATAACCCCGGAACAGTTGTTTGCAATTCATAATCAACCCAAAGACCACCCATTGTATAATGCACCGCAGGATAAATGCGCATCGGTACTTCGTAAGGATTTTCGCCGGTGATCTTTTCATACATGTCGAAAAGATTACCATATTTTTCTTTTACCACTTCATCACCTAATTGTTTTATCTGTTCAGATGATGGATTGTGAATGCCTTGCTTGCCTGCTTCAATCTTGCCATAGCGTTGTATGGCGTCTGCATAATCTAAATACACCGCCTGCTTTGATGAGCCTACACCATAACCGGCATCGCATCTTTCTTTCGCCGCGCGACTTGCAACATCTCTTGGAACAAGATTGCCGAATGCAGGATATCTTCTTTCTAAATAATAATCTCTTTCATCTTCAGGGATATCGTTGGGTTTGCGTGCATCGTTTTGTTTTTTAGGAACCCATATTCTTCCATCATTACGCAAACTTTCACTCATTAATGTGAGTTTGCTTTGATATTCGCCGCTTACTGGAATGCATGTAGGATGTATTTGGGTGAAGCAGGGATTGCCAAAGTACGCACCTTTTTTATGTGCCTTCCATGCGGCTGTAACATTACAGCCCATAGCGTTGGTTGAAAGATAGAACACGTTGCCATAACCGCCGGTGCACAATAATACAGCATGGCCAAAATGCCTTTCGAGTTCGCCGGTGATAAGATTACGGCAAATGATACCGCGTGTCTTTCCATCAATTAAAACCACATCAAGCATTTCATGGCGGGAGTACATAGCCACATTGCCCAACGCAACTTGTCTTTCCAGAGCCTGGTAAGCGCCGATCAATAATTGCTGGCCTGTTTGCCCGGCTGCATAAAATGTTCTTTGTACCTGAACACCTCCAAAACTTCTGTTGCTTAATAAACCGCCATATTCTCTTGCAAAAGGAACGCCTTGTGCTACGCACTGATCAATAATATTTGCACTTACTTCTGCAAGGCGGTGAACATTGCCTTCGCGGGAACGATAATCGCCGCCCTTTATAGTATCGTAGAACAAACGGAAAATACTATCGCCATCATTCTGATAATTTTTTGCAGCATTAATACCACCTTGTGCTGCGATCGAGTGCGCGCGGCGCGGAGAATCCTGGAAGCAAAATGCTTTTACTTTATAACCTAATTCACCAAGGGATGCGGCTGCAGATGCACCGGCAAGGCCTGTGCCCACAATAATAACTTCAAGCCTGCGCTTGTTTGCAGGATTAACAAGCTTGCAATGGCCTTTATAATCAGTCCACTTACTATTTAAATTTCCTTCAGGAATTTTTGCATCAAGCATAAATCAAGTTTCAATGTTTGAAAGTTTCAGAGTTTCAAAGTTGTGTTTTAATTAGCTCACAGCTTTCTATTTCACCCATCCAAAATAAAAACTAACCGGCATCATGGCAAAGCCAAGCGACACAATTATAGAAAACAGGTAGCCTGCCCATCTTATAAGAATCAAATACCTTTTGTTGTACACACCTGCTGTTTTAAAAGCGCTGTAAAATCCGTGCAATAAATGATATAACAGCGAAATACAGCCCAACACATAGATTATTACAATCCAACCTTGCTGAAACCTTATTTGCATTAATGAATAAAGATTATGCACTTGTTTGCCATCAGCCAGGGTTGTCTCAGGCATTACACCAAATCGGGAAGGAATCCAAAAATCTATTAAATGAATTATCAGAAACAGTAAAAGCAGTGTGCCCAGCAAACCCATACTGCGGCTATACCATGTGCTGCCGCGGTTACCATAGTCAATTGCATAACCTACACCTCTGCGGCTACGATTTTGTGCTTCAAGTACCAGGCCCTGCACAATGTGCAGTATCAAAAAAAGGAATAACCCAACTTCCAGTATGCGGGGAACAGCGTTCTCGCCTAAAAAATTTGCCGCACCGTTAAAAATTTGCCCGCCATCATTAAACCAGATACAGGCATTCACGCTAACATGAACTACCAAAAACAAAATAAGAGAAATACCCGTTAACGCCATCGTTATTTTTTGCCCGATAGAAGAAGTGAACACTTGTTTCCACGTCATAATAGTGCAAGATTAATTACTAAAAATTCGCCTGCAAAATTATAGTACGATCGCCAGAATTGATTTATTAAAATTTTTAAGATTGATGTTATCGGCCCGACGCTTCAAAAGCTACCGCGTACCTATAAGTTTTGTCTACCTCTTTTCAAATAAGGCATATTAAAACAAAAAAGGTTGTAAGTGCATTTCTTCGATATAACTTCGATATAACTTCGATATAACTTCGATATAACTTCGATATAATTTCGATATTTCTTCGATATAACTTCGATCTATTGAATCGAAGAAATATCGAAGTTATATCGAGTATATATCGTAAAAATAAGCCTTCGAGCATTTGCAGGATATGAGATTCGTTGAAATACAGCAAGGTTCTGCCAGGTTAGCGAAGAATGAATTATTTCATAATTTTTAGAAGATGTTGTTCTAAATCAAAGCTTTAAACGAGTATAAACACAGTAGCTTCAAAAGCGTCTGGCCGTTTTACTGTTTCCGCTTATCTAAAATTTATTTGTAAACAAAATGAGTTTTATACTTTTGATGTATGCGCAAAATGCTAAACATACTTTGGAACAGTTTTAAAATGAGTTTAGGCGAGTTAAAGAATAACAAACTCAGAAGTGCGCTTTCGCTTACCGGTGTTGCCTTTGGTATATTTTGTATTATAAGTGTATTGGCTACAGTAAACAGTTTGGAATATAAAATACAAAGCGATATTACAGCATTGGGTACAAATACAATTTATATTGATAAATGGGAATACGGCGCCGGTGACAATGGCGATTATCCATGGTGGAAATTTGTGAACAGGCCGATACCGGAATACAACGAAATAAAATATATAAAACAACGCTCATCACTGGCTGAGAATGTTGCATACTTCACGCAGAATTATACAAAGCTTGATTATGGCAACAGCGAGTTACAAGGCGTGAATATTTATGGTGTATCGAATGAGTATAACGATATTCAAACCATTGACATTGCTGCAGGCAATTATTTTAGTGAAGGCGATTTTACGCGCGGAACACCTGTTGCAGTTATAGGATATAACAATGCAGAACAATTTTTTGGAACGCCTGAAAGAGCAATAGGCAAACAGGTAACTTTTGACGGTCACAGAGTTACTATTATCGGAGTTGTACAGAAGCAGGGCCAGGGTTTTGGGCCAGGGTTTGACTATGATCATTCACTATTGCTTAGCTATTATTATTATGCCAGCATTTATGCTATAAATAATGATAATGGTAATCCTTTTATTTTGGTAAAAGCAAAGCCAAATGTTCCCTCCGGTGCCTTAACTGATGAACTGAAAGGCGTGATGCGGCAGATACGCAGGTTAAGTCCGAAGGAGGATGATAATTTCGCTTTGAATGATGTGAGTTTTATGACAGAAGCGGTGAGCGGATTTTTTGGAACAGTAGATGCAGGCGGCTGGGCTATTGCAGGGTTAAGTTTAATTGTTGGTGCATTTGGTGTGGCTAACATTATGTTTGTTACTGTGCGGGAGCGTACCAGCCAGATCGGTTTAAAAAAAGCCATCGGAGCAAAAAGCAGAACCATCCTGCTGGAGTTTTTGCTTGAAAGCGCTTTTCTCTGTGTAATCGGAGGATTTATTGGCTTGCTTATGGTTTGGGGGCTTTCTGCAATTCTTAATGTTGTACTTCCTTTTCCCATCATTATATCATACAATATAGTATTGCTCGCCTTTTCTATTTGTGTTATACTGGGCATTCTTTCGGGAATAATTCCTGCAACTATTGCAGCACGTATGAATCCTGTTGATGCGATAAGAAGCAAGTAGTGCGCATGCCCCGGCCCTGAAGGGAGTTTATAATGTCACTTAAACAAATAGTTAGTTATTTTACTCTGTGATTGATAAAAAAGATTTTGAGCTGCAACAAGCTAATAGCTCCCCTTCAGGGGATGGGGGCGTCGTTATCCTTGCAATAGAATCTTCGTGCGATGAAACATCTGCATCTGTTTGTATTGATGGAAAAATTCTTTCCAATGTCATCGCCAATCAAACTATACATGAACAATATGGCGGTGTTGTACCTGAGTTAGCAAGTCGCGCGCACATGCAAAATATTGTTCCCGTTGTTGATGCTGCAATAAAAAAAGCGAATGAAAAAATTCAACAGCTCACTACTCACTACCCACCACTTACCATTCACGATATAGATGCCATCGCCTTTACGCAAGCGCCGGGTTTAATCGGCAGTTTATTAGTAGGCGCACAATTCGCAAAATCTTTATCACTTGCATTAGATAAACCTTTGATAGCTGTGCATCATATGCAGGCACATGTTTTGGCTAATCTTATTTCAGATCCAAAACCAACATTTCCTTTTTTATGTTTAACAGTAAGTGGCGGCCATACACAAATAGTAGTTGCACATTCTCCGCTTCAATTGGAGATAATTGGCGAAACCATTGATGATGCAGCAGGCGAAGCGTTTGATAAAACAGCCAAAATGCTGAATCTTCCTTATCCTGGTGGTCCGTTAATTGACAGGAATGCACAAAAGGGCGATCCAAAAAAATTCAAATTTGCCGAGCCGCAAATACAGGGATTGAATTTTTCTTTCAGTGGCTTGAAAACATCAGTACTATATTTTTTGCGTGATGCAAAATTGAAAGATGAAAATTTTATTGAAAAGAATATTGATGATCTCTGTGCTTCTGTTCAATATACCATCATAAAAATTCTGATGAAGAAATTGAAGAAGGCAACTGAACAAACAGGCATTAATCAGGTTTGTATTGCAGGTGGCGTAAGTGCTAACAGTGGTTTGCGTAATGCGTTAAAAGAATTCGGAGAAAAATATAACTGGCAAACATTTATTCCGCCATTTGAGTATTGTACAGATAATGCGGCTATGATTGCAATAACAGGTTTCTATAAATATCTCGCGAAAGATTTTGCTGATTTAAGCATCAGCGCAACTGCGCGGGCAGAGTGGTAATTATTTACTTTTTGCTGCCTGTTTTTCTTTAAACTGCTGAATATAATTTTTAGTGAAGCTGCTTAAAACAAGCTTGCCACTTATAGCAGCACGTTCTTTCAGCAATTCATCCCAATGTTCAGTGCCTTTCCAAAATATTTTTTTGAGTTCAGTCATAGCCTGTTGGCTTCCATGTGTGAGCGAAAAAGATAAACGTTGTATTGATTCTTCCATGCTTTCAAGGTTCGGATGTACTTCAGCATACAAGCCTTTGCGCTTCGCCCAACCGCAACTGCGCCATGAAGCTGCATCTATTGCAAGTTGAGTGAATGCTGCAGTGCCTGATCTTTTTTCAATAACAGGCCCAACAACAAAGGGCCCTATCCCCAACGCCAATTCACTCAATTTAACATCGGAGCCTTCCAGTGCTATTGCATAATCGCATGCAGCCACAAGTCCTACACCACCACCAACACTTTTGCCTTGTATGCGGCCAATTATAAACTTCGGGCATTTGCGCATTGCATTAATAACATTGGCAAAACCGCTGAAAAATTTTAGACCTTCTGCTTCTGTTTTAATTGCGGCTAATTCATCAAATGATGCACCGGAACAAAAAATCTTATCGCCTGCGCTTTCCAGTATTATTACTTTACAATCATCACTATGGCCTGCAACATGAATTTCTTTTGCAAGCTCATCTAATATTTTTCCCGGCAGAGAATTGCCCTGCGGATGAAAAAATTCTATTGTAGTTACGCCTTGATGCGTTTCTGTTTTTACATATCCTTCCTGAATCTGATGAAGCATATTTAAGAGATTGAATGAGAAAAAGAGATTTAGTACATTCTGTTATAAAATTATTTATTTATTGTATTTCAAAATTGTTAAACAATACGCTCAACTTTTTCGGGCCACCATTGTAAGAATCGTTGCAATGCCAACCTGTTCATCTGTTCCATCAATCATTTCAACCAGCCATTTTACAATGCCTTTATCAATATCTGTATCTTCCTTTTTATCCTGAGGAATTTTTTCTTTGCAGGTGAATCTTATATACATTTCCGCGCCCGGATAAACAGGTTTTATAAAACGTAATTCATCAATTCCGTAATTCAATAGCACCGGCCCTTTCTCAGAACCATCAACAAACAAACCTGCAGCAATGCTCATTACAAAATAACCATGCGCCACCTGTTGTTCAAACATCGTTCCTGCAAAATCGGTTGTCTTTAGGTGCGCATAAAAATGGTCGCCGCTTAAATCAGCAAAACGGTCAATGTCTTCACTTGTTATATTTCTTTTTTGTGTGATGATCTGATCACCGATGTTCAATTCTTCAAAATACTTTTTGAAAGGATGAACATCTGTTTCATTTCCTTTTGCATGTTGCTGGTAAATATTTATGATGTGAGTGATGGTTGTCGGCGAACCTTGTATCGCCACTCTTTGCATATAATGTTTTACGCCGCGAACGCCACCCATTTCTTCGCCGCCTCCTGCTCTGCCTGGACCGCCATGAATCAACATTGGTAATGGCGAACCATGACCAGTGCTTTCCTTTGCACATTCTTTATTCAACACTAAAATTCTTCCATGATGTGTACCTGCGCCTAGTACATATTGTTTTGCAAGCGTATCATTTGCTGTTACGATGGATGAACACAAAGAACCTTTTCCCATCTTACTCAATTCAATTGCTTCATCAAAATTCTTATACGGCATGATGGTACTTACCGGCCCGAATGCTTCTACTTCATGCACTGCTGTTGATGCGAATGGTTTTTCATTCAATAATAATAATGGCGAAAGAAATGCGCCTTTTTTTGCATCAGCATCTATTACATCAACGCTATCTAATGAACCATAAATTATTTGTGATGATGCGAGTAATTTTTGCACCTGTTGTTTTACTTCTTCGCGTTGGGATTGACCAACTAATGAGCCCATTCTTACTTTATCATTTAGCGGGTTGCCAATAACTGTTTGTGATAAAGATTGTTTCAGTGATTGCCACACATCCTCGATCTTATTTTCGGGAACAAATATTCTTCTGATAGCTGTACATTTTTGCCCTGCTTTAACCGTCATCTCTTTTCTTATCTCTTTAATAAAAATATCCCACTCAACATCTGAAGGATTTATATCATCACCCAACACAATACAATTCAAACTATCCGCTTCCATGTTGAAAGGAACAGATTCATTTACTATGCGCTCATGCTTTTTTAATTTTAATGCAGTTGATTTTGAGCCCGTGAATGTTATTACATCCTGTGACGTTACATGATCTAATAAATCTCCAACGTTGCCGCAACGCAATTGCAAAGCGCC
>JABDFS010000031.1:0-170 GCA_013286425.1 Bacteroidota bacterium | reverse complement strand
AAGGAAGATACAGATATTGATAAAGGCATTGTAAAATGGCTGGTTGAAATGATTTCTTTTACAACAGCTTCAGTTAAAAAGCTTGTAACGCTTGCAGGTTTTACAATAGCAGGAACGCCAGCCAGCCAGTTCACAGCAACTTTTTCCAGCATACCCCATACAGGAAAATT
>JABDFS010000030.1 GCA_013286425.1 Bacteroidota bacterium | reverse complement strand
CTTTCATCAACAATTTTCTGCCAACACTGGAAGATCGTTTAAGATTAAACATGGCAGTACCTGTTACGCCACGCAACAGTGCTGATTTCAGCAGTCTGGGAATTATACAGGCAGCAGCTTTGGGCTTAACAGATCCAAGATTTGATGGAAGCGCCGCTTTGCAGTTTATTCCAAACATGGATGGATTTCCAAACGGAAGAAGATTGGAAGATGATGTAACAACTATTGAGCTGCAGGCAGTATCCGGTGTTGCATTGGCAGCAATCGGATTGTGGTATGATGATTATGTTGTTGGTTCAACACCAAGCCCGTTAACACCGGATTTCTTAAATGTTTACACTTTTGAAGCAGGCGTTACGCATAATGATACAACATTCAAAGATTGCTTCCCTTATGAACAAACACCATGGAGAGGATTTACAGGCGAACAATATAAAGGCACCAATTCTGCACACGCAGCGCAGATTACAACGTTTGCAGTAAAAGGTGTTAATAATAACAGTGCAGTGTTGCAATGGCAGATGCAAAACCAGCTTAGTGCAAATCATTATGAAGTTGAAATGAGCACTGATGCAAAGAACTACACAAAGATTGGTGAGGTTACATCGATCGGTGATATGTCAAGCTATCAGTATACCGATATGAATCCTTCATTGACCAAAACAAATTTTTACAGGATAAAAGAAGTAGATAAAGACGGAAGTTCTATCTATTCTCCTGTAAAGTTTATTAAGTTCAATGCAAACGTTCTTACTGTATCGCCGAACCCGGCAACTGAGTTCGTAAACATTAATTCAACCATACAAAATGTGCAGATAGATATTTATAATGCACAAGGCACTAAAATCATTTCTCAAAAAATAAATGGTAATTCAACAAAGATTCCTGTTGCTTCTTTTGTAAAAGGAACCTACACTGTTATTGCTGTAAACAATGGCCTGGCAGTAGATTCAAAAAAAGTAATAGTTCAATAAATGATCAGTTCACTAACAACATTACACGGCTAACCACCGTGTAATGTTTTGTTCACCTCAAAAAAATCATTTCATGAAAAAGAAAAACATTTACCTGCTGAGTATAATTCTTTTCTGTGTTGCCGTTGCAGGTATAATTTTAAAATACAACTATAAAAAAACACAGGACGAAAACAAAGCTTACGTTTTGCTTGAACGTAAAGGCGCATTGGCAAATTCTGAAGAATGGAAACAGGCGAAACATTCATCCGATTCTTTGCTCGCGCTGATAAAAGACAATCCAACCGATTCAAAATCGCAGCTAAGGCTTGCTGCTTTATATATACAGGAAGCGCGCGTTACCGGCAATTATGCATACTATGATGTTGCCGCAATGAAGTATATAAACGATGTGCTTAACCTGGACTCACTTGAATTTACAGGCCTTGTTTTTAAATCGCTTATTTATATGTCGCAGCATCATTTTGCTGACGGGCTTGCTGTAGCACACAAAGCGCAACAGGTAAATCCTTACAATGCCTATGTGTATGGTTTATTGGTTGACGGCAATGTTGAAATGGGCAATTATGATACGGCAGTTTCTTATGCTGATAAAATGGTAAGCGTTCGCCCTGACCTTACTTCTTATTCACGAGTGTCTTACCTGAGAGAAATCTTTGGTGATTATTCCGGCGCCATAAAAGCAATGCAGATGGCAGTGCAGGCAGGCGGTTCCGGTGATGAACATACAGAATGGTCAAGATACCAGCTTGCCAATCTTTACCAGAAAACAGGCAACTATAGTGAAGCAGATACGTTGTATCAACTATCATTAACGGTAAGGCCTGATTATGCTTATGCTTTGGCAGGGCTTGCACAGATAGCCGTATCACAAAAAGATTATACAAAAGCAATCAATCTTTATAATAAAGCAGATTCTGTTGTTGATGATTATACAATTAAAGAAGAATTGGTGGATGCTTACCAGCAATCCGGCCAGCAGGCAAAAGCAGATGCACTCTCCAAACAGGTTATTGATGAATTGAATGCAAACGCACAGGCTGCTGTTGCCAACCAGAATTTAGGCCACTATGCAGACAAAGAACTTGCATATGCTTATTTAAAAATTAAAGACAACGATAAAGCATTGGAACATGCAATGCTTGAATACAACAGGCGCCCGGATAATATAGATGTGAATGAAACTGTAGCATGGGTTTATTACTGCAGGGGCGAATATGCAAAAGCAGTTCCTTATGTGAATGTTGCGATGCGCACGCATTCAAAAAATCCTGTGTTGTTAAGCAGGGCAGCATTGATCTATTACAAATCAGGCAATCAACAATTAGCCAAAGAAACCATTTCTGAAACTTCATTGCAGAATCCATACATAGATCAGCCATTAAGATTGGAAGCACAAAAAACTTTTATGTAAAGTGATTTGTTAGTAGCGGTCTGACGCTTTTGATGCGTCTGACCGTAAAAAGAAAAGCAATTTAATATCAAAAAAATTGTTGTTATGAAAAAGAGTGCTGCTTTTAATCTTAAAATTATATTAGGTATTTGCTTCCTGCTGCTTGCGGGAAGCACTTATGCGCACACCATAAATTATGCGTTGGACAAAGCGCCGGTAAGCAATGTATTCTGGTATTACCTTAAACTGGGTTACATGCATATTCTGCCCAATGGTTTTGATCATATTTTATTTGTAACAGGGCTTTGTTTATTGAACAATAAATTAAGCACCATTTTATGGCAGGCAACTGCATTTACAGTGGCACATTCAATAACACTTGCGCTGTCAATGAAGAATATTATTGTGGCACCAACTGCTGTGGTTGAACCCATCATTGCGTTATCCATTTTATTTATTGCGATTGAAAATTTACTCATCGCAAAACTTAGCCCGTGGCGCATAATGCTGGTGTTTATGTTTGGTCTGATCCACGGCATGGGTTTCGCAAGTGCATTGAATGAAATTGGTTTGCCATCCGATAAATTTTTCTTATCCATATTCAGTTTTAATGTGGGTGTTGAGCTTGGGCAAATGACAATTATTCTTGCAGTGTTTGCTTTAATTATAACACCATTCAAATCCATAAAAAATTATAAACAGGCAATTGTTTACCCGTTATCGATCATCATTGCATCCATTGCATTTTACTGGACAATTGAAAGAGTATTTTTTGTATAAAGAAAGCTGATGCGCAAATGAAATTTGCAGTAGCATATTATCTCATATTGATCTACTCAACAGTTATCTTAAAACCATTGATACCTGTTGGCGAAGATGCCGTGATGCATTGCTTTGCTGAAGCGTATCATATAGCAACCGTGCATGCAATTGAAGGTAGTGATCATGTTGAAAAAGAGATGGCAGCTTCCGGTGCAAATGATGATGCTTCTAAAAATCAGAAGACAGACAAAGACGAACAAACCATACACGAAACAGCGGTTTGTTATATTTTCATTCCCTTAAATTCCTGCACTTCAATTAATGGCTATCCTTTCATTGAAGAATCAATAAGCAATATTTATATTGACTTTATAAATCCTCCTCCGCGCACATTTATTTAAAGAGACTGGCAGGTTTGTGTGAATATATAAATATTGTTTACCGGTCTGACGCTTTAATCAACAACATGTAAATCGAATAGTCTAAAAAAGCGTCTGACCGATATTCATTAATCAATTTCAAACAAATAGCTTTTCAAAGTGCCTGTTATAAAACAGTAATGTAAAGTCTCATTCGATCAAGGTTTATTCTTCAGCTATTATTATTAATTGGTTAAGCACTTACTGCTAAACAAATAATTATGCGTACAATTTTATTCGTGCTGTTTATATCGTGGTGTATAAATGCAGGTGCGCAATCCATCAAAGGAAAAGTGGTTGACGAAAATACAAGAGAGCCTTTGGAAGCTGCTTTAATAACCAGCAATCAAAAGCAAACGCTTACTGATAAAAACGGAGATTTTACGCTCAGCAATGTAAGCACACAGGATTCATTAAAGGTTTCATTCATTGGCTATACAACTAAAATAATTGCTGCAACATATCTTAATAACCAGGAAAGCATTCCGCTTGAAAGAGGAACGGTTGATCTGAAAGATATAGTAATATCAACCAATGTAAATTCTATTTCAACAACAAGAACATTAAGCAATATTGATCTGAATATGAAGCCTGCACGTTCAGCGCAGGACCTGTTACGGCTTGTTCCCGGGTTGTTTATTGCACAACAGGTTGGCGGCGGAAAAGCAGAACAAATTTTTCTGCGTGGCTTTGATGCAGATCATGGCACTGATGTAAATATTTCTGTTGATGATATGCCGGTTAATTTAGTGTCACAGGCACACGGCCAGGGCTGGGCAGACCTTCATTATCTTATACCTGAAACGGTTGGCAGCTATGATTTTGGTAAGGGGCCATACTATGCCAACAAAGGAGATTTTTGTACCGCAGGTTTTGTTAATTACAACACGATAAATGTGCTCCAAAATAATATGGTGAAAGTTGAAGCCGGGCAGTTTAATACTGCAAGAGCTGTTGCCATGGTAAACCTGTTAAGCAACAAAGCAAAAGACAGAGGCCGGAGTGCTTATGTTGCAGGTGAAGCTTTATATACAAACGGCCCCTTTGATTACAAACAGCATTTTAAAAGATACAACCTGTTTGGTAAATTCAATACAGAGATAGGAAGCAATTCAAAATTAACTGCAACGCTATCAACGTTTACATCAACGTGGCGTGCATCCGGCGAAATTCCTAATCGTGCAGTAAGCGAAGGTTATATTCCGGATCGTTTTGGTGTGCTTGACAGCGGCCAGGGGGGTGCAACCAATAAAACCATTGCAAACGTTAAGCTTACCACTTCACTCAAAAATAATTTTACGTTAGAGAACCAGGCTTATTACCTGCATACATATTTCCAGTTGTTTACCAACTTTACTTTTTATTATGTTGATCCCATAAACGGTGATGAATTTAACCAGCATGAAGTAAGAGATATGTTTGGGTATAGTGGAAAGTTATCACGCCAGTCTGTTTTTAACAATGCAGTGCTTAATTCTTCGGCAGGTATTGGTTTCAGATACGATCATACACATCCAAGCTGGCTTGCACATTCATTAGATGGCGATTCACTGCTTAATTATCTTCAACTGGGAATTGTAAAAGAAGCCAATGTAAATGCCTATATTGATGAAACACTTGAAACAGGCAAATGGCTTTTTAATGTTGGATTAAGAGCAGATTATTTTAATTTCTATTACTTAAGTACAGCTCCTGCTTCAGACAGTGCTGCTGCTATTTATGATGGTTTAAAAACAAGCCAGGGCAAAGCAGGCATCAATCCAAAAATAAATATTCAATACACTTTAAATAACCAGGTACAGCTATATGTAAAAACCGGAAAAGGTTTTCATTCCAATGATGCGCGTGTTGTAATAGGAAATGAAGGTTACCAGGTTTTACCATCTGCGTACGGCGCAGATTTGGGCATTAACTGGAAGCCTTTACCACATTTATACATCAACGCTGCGTTATGGTATATTTATTTACAACAGGAGTTTACGTATGGTTCTGATTATGGAGATGAAAGCGTAGAACCCGGCGGCAAAACAGTAAGAAAAGGAATTGATTTTTCAGCACGGTACCAGGTTACAAAATGGTTGTACGGCGATGCCAATGTAAACCTCGCAAAACCAAGAGCGTTAGATGCGCCAAAAGGTAAAGACTATATAGAAGGTGCGCCCACATTTACAAGCACTGCAGGTTTATACTTTAAATTTAAGGATGGTTTAAATGGTGGAATAAGTTATCGTTATATGCACGACAGGCCTGCAAATGCTGATTATAGTTTAATAGCCAAAGGCTATTTTCTTACAGACCTTACAGCAAACTATACAAAGAAAAATTATGAGATCGGGTTATCCATCGAGAACCTGTTTAACACAACCTGGGATGAAACAGAAATTGAATATATAACAAGATTAAAAAACGAACCCGCACCGGTTGATGAACTAAGCTATACAGCCGGTGTCCCTTTTTTCGCGAAGCTGAAGTTTTCTGTATTCTTTTAAATAAAACCGATGCTATTGCCTCGATTGTAAATCCTGACCACTCACCCGTCTTTCCCAATACATCGGGAATCTTATAATTATGCATCTTAAATTCACTTAAACAATATTTCAAAGAACTTCAACGCTTTTTCTGTAAAACTGATATGCAATATTAGAACAGGTTGAAAATATGATTTCCCGTTTGGGCATGTTTAGGCACAAAAGGGCACGAAAAGGCAAAATTGGGCACGTTTGGACGATTTGGGCTAAATGGGCAGAAATGGGGGATGATTTGATATTTTTTGTATTGATGACTACTCAATAGATAGTTGGTTTCCTTCTTCGAATGCCTCCTAAATAGCTTCTGTGTGTTAGCCAGGACATTGGCGTTTTTAAACCACAATGTCCTTTCCTTGCACAAACCCAGGCTAAGGGACATTGTGGCAAGAAGATTCTTGTCCGCTTTTATAACCACAATTCCTCATTTGACTAAAAATCTATTCTCTTTTTTGCAGTAATAAAAAAATTGAAAAATGAATTGAATTCTTCCAATTTCAGGTTTGTAATAAAGATCGTGCTCTATTACTAAGCCTTAAAGCAAATATTTTTCAATATCCTCTTTAGTTATCATAAAACTTTCTAAATCTGCATTACAAATACTTTACTTTAAACCCAGCTTCATTTTTCAACGCATTAAACTCATCATCACCCGTAATTAAAGTTGCTTTTCTTTTAATAGTTAGCGCAGCCGCAAAAGCGTCGGCATATGAAATAGTATATTTTGCTTTTAGCCTGGCAGCAGTCAATGTAAATTCTAAGTCAGCATCAATAATATGAATAGGAAACTGGTGCAGGGCTTTCCAGACAAGCTCCGCCTTTATAGTACCATCTTTTCGGGAAGACATATAATACACTTCGCCTGCATTAATACAAGTAAGATATAATTCATGCTTATCAGCGGCTGCGTCATTTAGCAATTGTTCAACTATTTCACCCCCTTCTTCATTTCTAAAGTAAGCAAGTAAGGCAAAGCTGTCTAAAACATAATGCGCCATAGCTATTTTGCTTTTTTAGTTTTAACGGGTAGATGTAATTTTCTTTCTTCCAACTTTTTTTCTTCCGTTTTCATTTGCTGCATTTCTTCTTTCAAATTGCCGGTTGATTTTAATAAACCTTTAAAAGATTTAAAATAGTTTTCATTCATGGGTCGAATCATCACCCCATTTTCAGTTTCTTCAAATATTACTTTAACGCCGGATTTTATTCCGTATTTATTTCGGATGCGCTTTGGAATTAATAACTGTCCTTTCACTGTTAATATGGATGTTTCCATAATTTTAAATTTATAGCAAAAATAAAAAAGTAATACTAGTTAAAAAAGTAATACTGAAAATAAAATTGTTTACTTTTTTAATACCCATCTGATGCCGGTTACATTATCATGAAGACATTCTTAGAATTTGATGCGTCAAAAGCCTTATTGCTCATCTCACACCACCACCCACACACTATCACTTGCATCCTGTCCATCGGCGCTTAAAAACCAATCCAGGTTTCAACAGAATAGCCTTGTAAAGCAATTACATCCAGGCTTGCTTTTTTATCTTTTTTAAACCCATTTTGTGCTGCTGTTGGCGTTCCCGCCAACAGTTCCTGAGTGAAAAGAATTAGTTTGTTTACATGTTGGCGGGGAAGCCAGCAAGGGGACCAATGAACCTGCGCCTGTTGATGAATTAAGCTATACAGCAGGAGTTCCCTTTTTCGCCAGGCTGAAGTTTTCGGTTTTCTTTTAAAAGAATTTTTTAGATTTGAGTTATGCGGGATAAAATCTTACACCTTTTATGAGCAACCATAAACAAAACGATAATTCTGCTATAAACGGAACGATAAGAATACCGGGGGAAATAATAGCTGCCATACCGGGATTAATAAACTGCGCAACACTATTGATAATATAACACAGCCCTGCAATTTGTATAAGGACGCCAATAAATTTAGGAATATAACCAGATTTAAAAATAAGATAACCGTTTATAATACAGGCAAACCCAAAGAACAATAACCCGATGCAAAACCCGTAGGCATCAGACCTGATGGCGATAAATGCCAAAGCATTCAACTGGCTTGTTTGCGCTGTATTCATACCTGCATAGTCTGTTAAAAAAAGGGCATCAAAAAGTTTTAATTTGAACGCCACTAAAACGGCGGTTTGTATTAATGTAAACAACAAGCCAAGCATTGCCAGGTTTTTATTTACCGGTTTCAGCAGGATGTATATAATCAGCATCAGTGGAATATCAAAAACGTGCATTATGAGGTCTGCGGTAATGCCTGCGCGCCATAGTAAGGCTGAGCTTTTAATATTTGACGCCGTTTCAGCCGCATTATCCCATACAATAAGTTTGTTTCTTACAAATATTTCACTGAATATACCTGCAGTAATTATCAGTAAGTACAATATACCTCCTATGCGTGCGGTTGTTTTTATCTTCATACCAGTAACTGCAGGCAAAATTATTTAATTATACCTGCAAATGCATTTTACAAATTAGGTGGCAGCACGGGTTTCTGTAATATTCTTTTTACAAAGCTGTGAAACGCTGCGTTTATTCTGATTTTTAGTAATCAACAGCAACACACCTGTTTAAGGGATGACATCCTTTCAGAAGGATGTCATCCCTGATCTTATTCTTTCACAAACTGCTTTGTAACTACTTCACCATTTGTTTCAATTTTCAGCAGATAATTGCCTGCATGCAACGATGCAATGTTCAGGTTGTATACGCCACTCATAGCCCGCAGCTCACTGCTCAAAGTTATGCTGCCACTCAAATCAACAACGGTAAGTTTTGCATTGGATGATAAACCCTGTATATGCAAAATGCTTTGTGCAGGATTGGGATAAACAAAAACGTTGTTTAATGTTGTTGCCTGCGCATTGTGTGTTTGTATATAATGTTTGATCTTTTGAATGATGATTTGTTTTTTGGTTTCTCCATCATTGTTGTACCGGGCTAAGGAGCCGTAATAAACAGGTGGCAACATGGTTTCCCCCGCAGCAACTATTTTACCATTTTGCTGAAACATCAAAGAGGTTATACCATCTACATAACCAAAGTCTGTTGTAACCTTTCCATCTTGCCCAAAAAGACTATCTGTTTTGCCATCTTTAGTGAGTTTTATAAGTGCATAATCACCAGCGGAGTCAAGTGCCTTTTCTCCACCTAAGAAAATCTCATCTTCTTTTGAAATAAGCACGCTGTTCGCAAAAGATAGTGAATCGCCGAAAGCTGTTATAACAATTCCATTTGTTCCAAATGTACTGTCCAGTCTTCCCTGTATATCAAAACGAGCGGTTCCAAAATAACTTACTCGGTTTGGCGAATAAATACCGTCTACACCAGTAGCAACAATTTTGCCGTCTGATTGAAAAGAAAGTGCATTGAATTGATTACCTGCCGGGTTCGGTTGTAGTGATACTGTTCCCTGATTTCCAAACTCAATATCTAAACTTCCATTGGATAAATACCTTTGCATACAATATTCCGGATAATAAACAGGTTGATAATCGCCACACAAAACTATCTTCCCATCTGTTTGAATTTTACAGTCATTAAGATGTATGTATTGCTGAGTTATTATATACCCGTTTTTTCCGAAAGTACTGTCAAGGATCCCATTTTCTGAAAAACAGGAAATTAAACCCGTATTATTATTGGTATAGCCTGCAGCCACAATTTTTCCATCAGTTTGTAGTGCTACAGTTGTATATCCTTCCCTGCTTTTAGAGAAGCGCGTTTCAATTATTCCGTGTTCTCCAAATGATAAATCTAAAGTGCCGTTGGTGTTCAACCGAGCAATTAATCCGGAATACTTAACTGAAAAGAGTCCCTTGTTACCCACTCCATCCAATATGATTTTTCCGTCGCTTTGGATAGCTGCACCAAGCGCTCTTGCGTCGTCCTGATCGTCGAAAACAATTACGGCTTTGCCATCTTGTCCAAATGTTGAATCTAATAAACCGTTCGCAGTGTATCGTATAGCCAGGAAACCACTAGCCAGTGTTGTATCATCGGATGTGAAATCCCCAACTGTAATAATCTTTCCGTCAGGTTGAGTAATAGCATGGTAAATAACAACTGAACTTTGGTTATTAAAGGCTGTCAGCACTTTTCCATCCACTCCAAAACTGCTATCCAGTGTTCCTGCTTTTTGCGCCATCAATTCAAGAGAAAAACATAAGATAATAAGTGTAAAGGTTAGTTTCATAGTAAAAGAGTTTGGTGTTTTGAAGATACTAGTTTATGTTGTTGTATTTCTTTCTGACTTACGGACTTCCCGTCTTCCCGACTATTCCTTCACAAACTGCTTTGCAACACTGGCAGTACCTGTTTCAACTTTAAGCACATAATTACCTGCATGTAATGATGAAATATCAAAATTGTATAATTGGCTATTAGCTAATAGCTGTTGGCTGATAGCTGTGTTACCGCTAAAATCAACTACGGTTATTTTTACTTTTTCATTGATGGGTAAGCCTGTAATTGATAAGGTATTTTTTGCAGGGTTAGGTGAAAGGCTAATAGCCAATGGCTGATAGCTTATAGCTATAACATTTGAGTTAGCAACGGCATTGCTTGTGCTTGTTGTTTGTAAACGATAATATGTAGTGCCTGTTGACGAAGGTGCTGGATCACTGTAGTGTGCACTGTAAGCAGTAACCTGTGAACGGTAAACCGTTGTCCAATGTTGTCCATCAATGCTTTTCTGTACTGCATAGCTTTGAGTGCCTGGCATATTATTCCACTCAATGCCGTTGTGGTGCTGTATCCAGCGTTTGATTTTGGTGATGAGGATTTGTTTTCGTGTTTTGGTTTCATCACTATTATAACGGGCGATATCTATATGCTGTTCATATAAAAGTTGTGAATATCCAACAAGTATAATTTTCCCGTCGGGTTGGATATTGATTGAATAGGCTACATCATCACCAAAGAAATAAGTATCCTGGATACCGTTTGTTCCAAAAGCTGAATCAAGGCTTCCGTCTTCATCGTACCTGATAGCTGTAAAAGTGCCTGAATCTCCAACCGTATGATAACCTGCTACTATTACTTTGCCGTTTTGCTGTGCAGCAACAGCGTTCGCATAAGGATCACCCGTACGGTAATTTGTATAAGCATAACCATACTTGTTAAAGCTTGTATCTGTAAATCCATCTTCAGTAAACCGGCCTGCTTTTATCGCACTCTTAAATTGTACCCCAAACAACCCGCCGGTTACAATCCTGCCTTTATTGTCAATTGCTATATCTTTTATAGTAGTACCATATTTTGCATCGGGAAAAGACATTTTTGCCAGCCCGCTGTCGCCAAAGGTTAAGTCCGGCGTGCCATTATTATTGTATTTTAATAATATTTCATAACCGTCATAACCACCTCCCGCAATAATTTTATCGTCTGTAGTTGTTACCACAGAATTTAGAAGCAGCGGTTCGCCTAAATTAATATTAACAATACCTGCATCTCCAAATGTCCGGTCCAGATTTCCCTGTTGTGTATAACAAGCTACGAAGCCTTTGTTATTACTGGTATTTGTTTGCAGTTTACCCGCCACCACTATTCTGCCATCACTGAGCGTAGCAACCTGGAAAGCGGCATCCCATTCGCCGGTAATATTCCCGAGAACGAGCCCATTGATTCCAAAGCTTATATCGGGGCTTCCGTCCGGGTTAAACCGCATCAATGAGAAGCCGCCAAAAACACCATCTTGCACGGCTATGTTTCCCAGCGCCACAATTTTTCCATCGGGCTCTAATGCCACGGATTGAATGGTTGGAATATAAGGAAGGTCGCCTAAAATATAAGCGCCACGACCGCTGTCTGCGAAACTTAGATCAGGGCTGCCATCTGTATTATAGCGGGCTAATAAAGAGCCTCTTAACAATGAGTCTCCCTTATAATAACTGCCGCCGCCGCCAATAACAATTTTACCATCGGGCTGCAGCAGGCTTGCCAGGGCAACGCCCTGGTAATTTTCGCTGATCACTTTGCCATTTACACCAAAACTGCTGTCCAGCGTACCTGCTTTTTGCGCCATTAATGCAAGAGAAAAACATAAAACAATAAGTGTAAAGGTTAGTTTCATAGTAAAAGAGTTTGGTGTTTTGAAGATACTATTTGTTGCTAATATTCCCGCGGACTTACGGACTTGCCGTCTTCCCGACTATTCTTTCACAAACTGCTTTGTAACCACTTCACCATTGGTTTCAATCTTCAGCAAATAATTGCCTGCATGCAACGATGCAATGTTCAGGTTGTATACGCCGCTCACAGCCCGCAGCTCATAGCTCACAGCTATACTTCCATTAAAATCAACAACAGTAAGTTTTGCATTGGATGATAAACCCTGTATATGCAAAACATTTTGTGCAGGATTGGGATAGATAGAAAGACTATTTAATGTTGTTGCTTGTGCATTATTATGTGTTTGTATATAATGTTTGATCTTTTGAACGATGATTTGTTTTTTGGTTTCATCATTGTCATATCTGGCGAGAGCAACAAGATAAAGTAATGGATTTGGCGGAGTCTCTCTTGCATCGCCAGCAAGTACAATTTTGCCATCGTGCTGAATAATGATTGCATTGGCTGCATCTGATTGATCCATTTTAGTTATTTCATAGCCACTGTCATTAAAAGAAGAATCTATTGTTCCGTTGCTTAAAAACCTTTCTGTGAGAAAATGGCCATAAATAGAATCACTAATTGCATAACCGCAAACAACAATTTTATTATCTGATTGCAATGCAAGTCGTTTAGATAACGTGTTATAGGGAAGCTTATTCACTATAAATCCATTAGTTGCAAAGCTGCTATCCAGCCTACCATTAATCAGGTAACGAACAACTAAAATATTGCTTTTGTTGAATGTGCTGCTTGCACCTGCAGCGACAATTTTTCCATCAGGTTGTAAAGCAATATCATAAATATCATCTATGTGATTCGTTAAGTTAGAAATAACTTTCCCTTCTTGTCCAAAGCTTTGATCCAAAGTGCCATTCGGGTTATAACGAGCCAGTAATATAGATTCACCATCATCACCGGCTACTGTAATCTTTCCTTGAGGATCAAGTACTATGGCATTACCATTTTCTGCTGGCCCACCAAAAGAAGTTTTCACAATCCCGCCATCACCGAAAGTTTGATCTAAAGCTCCATTATCGAGGTATCTCATTGTAATAAATGAAGTATTGTCTTCACCAAAGATTAAAATCTTTCCATCTTTTTGTATAACTATATCATGACAATTTTGGCCCCAATTAGTGAGAATAACACCATTATTACCGAAGCTTGAATCAATAGTCCCGAATGCATTTACACGAGCTATGCTTATAAAAGATGAAGAAAAATTAGAACCATAACCGCCAATAATAATTTTGTCATCAGCTTGAATCGCAATTGCCTGCCCTGTACCTGTTCCTTTTACTAAGGACATTCCTCCTTTACCAAAAGTTGTATCAAGTACTCCGTTTGCAGAATATTTTAACGCTAAAAAACCGCCGGTATCTATTCCGTTTGAAAAAGTTATAGTGCCAACAGTTATAATTGATCCATCACTCAATGTTGCTGCTGTGGCACAATCAGGAAAACTATTTGGAAAAGAAGTAAGCACTTTTCCATCCACTCCAAAACTGCTATCCGGCGTTCCTGCTTTTTGCGCCATCAATTCAAGAGAAAAACATAAAACAATAAGTGTAAAGGTTATTTTCATAGTAAAAGAGTTTGGTGTTTTGAAGATAACATTATTCCGGAATTGTGCACCAATAATTAGTACCTGGTTCGCTCCTGGTTCGTCCCAACACTGTACCTTCTTCGCCTCCGGGACGAACAAAGACGAACATGATACGAACAAGGTGCCTCAAAAAGTGGTCGTCATATACGGCAATAGCTTTACAAAAAGCGGACATGATTACGGAATAAGCTTTACAAAAATAATTTTCATACGGAAAAAGCTATTGCCGTATAAGACACTTAGCGCAAGTAATAACCTGAAGGCTCATTTGTTCGGTACTTGGTCGGTACTTCTTCGGTACTTGGTCGGTAGTTGTTCGGTCAATAGGAGCGAACAACTACCGAACAGATAACGATAATGAACCGACCATTTATACTACCTGGTCGCCGGATGTTACGGCCGTGACCGCTAACCTTTTCCTTACAGCCCGATCCCGTCAAATCGCTGCCTTCATTGAATCAAATGATTCAATTTTTCAAAAAATCGATAAAAAATTTCAGGAAAAATTCGCAGTATAAAAAAAATATATACTTTCCGCCTCAGATTAGTTGTCTAAACAACTGTTACCAAAACAACTATCAGCTTACATCATGAAAAGGAATGTATTTATTACAACGATTATTTGCTTTACAGCCATTTTTTTTTGCTCCTGTGGCAGCGACAAAAAATCTCCTGATGCGTCGGGATTTACTTACTCAGAAGATTTTCAAAACAAACTGCTTGAACAATGCATTACAGCAGAAGATGGCAGCACGATTGAAATTCCCGAAGGGAAATTCTTATTAAAGAAACCATTGTCTATCGATGGAAAAAAACACCTGACCATTAAAGGTGCAGGTGCAGGAAAATCTGTTCTTTCTTTTTTGCATCAAACAGAAGGCGGAGAAGGATTGCTTGTTACCAATTGTAATGATATAACTATCCAGGGATTTACTATCCAGGATGCAAAAGGCAATAATCTTAAGTTGCTTAACTGCGATACCATTGCCATTCGTGATATGAACTCAACCTGGACAAGCGGTTCAGACAGCACCAACGGCGATTATGCTTATTATCCTGTACAGTGCAAACATCTATTGATGGAACAGTGCGAAGCATCTTATTCAAGTGACGCGGGTATTTATGTTGGACAAACCATTAATGTTACCGTGCGCAATTGTTATGCGCATAACAATGTTGCAGGCATTGAAATTGAGAACTGCATTAACTCAGATGTATATAAATGCAAAGCTGAAAATAATACAGGCGGCATTTTAGTATTTGATACACCGGGCCTGCCTTTGCACAACGGAAGAAATGCGCGCATTTATGATAATGATTGCATCAGTAACAACGGAACCAACTTTGGTAAGGTAAGCTCAATGGTTTCAACAGTTCCGCCGGGCACAGGCATCATTGTACTGGCAACTGATAGTGCTGATCTTTATAACAACAGGATCTTCTATAACAAAACAGTAGGTATTTCTGTTATATGCTTTCAACTTACAGGCAAACCCTATAATGATTCTTTGTTCGGACCTTATTGCAATACTATCAGCATTCATGATAACAAGTTTGACAGTAAAGCCATTTCAATGCCTGACATGAGCAAAGACATGGGCAAACTGGTTGCGCTTGGCTTAAAAGGTTACAAGGATATAATTGTTGATGGTTCTGCTGATCCGAAACTAAGAGACAACAAAGGACAGGTGCCTGATGATTACAAAATATGCATCCGCAATAACGGCGATATAAAATTTGCCAATCTTAATTTCTGGGAAGTAAAAGGAGAAAGCGATATCACTGATCATGTTGATCATGACCTTTCAAAATTCGATTGCGAACATGCCGGCATTAACGGCAACGGATCCAATTAAAATAATTCAACCTAAACGAAAATGTGATGAAAAAGATCTCAGTGCTTTTAATTGCTTGTGCCTGTTGTTTCCTGCTTATTTTTTTCAGCAGGTGCATGAGCGGAAGCTCTGCAGTTACAGTAGACACGAATTATAAAGAGCCTTTTAAAAAACTTTCGCAATATCATTTCTTTAAAGGTGATATAAAGCAGTTAACACCGAACGACCGTGTGTTGCCTTATGATCTTATCACACCTTTGTTTTCAGATTATGCTTTAAAAGCAAGGTTTGTGTGGATGCCCGAAGGCACCGCAGCGAAATATGTAAAAGATGAAGTGCTCGATTTTCCCGTAGGAACAGTACTCATTAAGAACTTTTATTTCCCTGCTGATTTCAGAGATCTGTCGAAAGGCAAAAAGATAATAGAAACACGTTTGTTGATTCATAAACCCGATAAATGGGACGCGCTTACATATGTGTGGAATGCTGACCAGACTGATGCGGACTTAAACATCATCGGTGATACAAAAAGCATCGACTGGATTGATAAGAACGGCAACAAAGTGCATGATGAATATTCTGTTCCGAATAAAAACCAGTGCAAAACCTGTCACGCATATAATGGAACACTTTCACCGATCGGGCCGAAAGTGCGCAACATGAATCATGATTATTCATACACAGATGGCAATGCAAATGAACTGGACAGATGGGCTGCTGCAGGTTATCTTACCGGTTACAATAAAGCAGATAACATCGATAATAAAATGGCGAAATGGGATGACTCAACCACAGGTGATATCAATGCACGTGCAAGAGCTTATATAGATGTAAACTGCGCACATTGCCATAGAAAAGAAGGCATGGCAAATCCAACAGGTTTGTATTTGAATTTTACCAATCAGAATGAAGCAAGCCTGGGCATTCTTAAAACACCTGAAGCAGCAGGTAGCGGTGCCGGAAATTTTCTGTATGATGTAATTCCGGGCAAGCCTGATGAATCCATCATGCCGTATAGAATGACCATAGACGAGCCCGGTAAAATGATGCCGCAGATAGGAAGAAAACTGGTGCATACAGAAGGTGTGGCGTTAATTAAACAATGGATTGCGGGTATGGAGCAATCTTCAACAAATAATAAAAAATAATGTTGTGTGAGTTGTGAGTGGTCAGTTGTGAGTAAGATCTCCTGTATTCACCACTCACTATTGACAACTCACCCTTCACAAATCCAACCAATAATCATTCATCCAAAACAAATTGCCATGATGAAGCTACTAAAGCGTATTTCAATTGTTATTGTATTAATTCTTTTCGGAAAAATATCCTTTGAACAAACTATTGCAGGGTATGTAAAAAATAAAACATCCGGCGATCCTGTTGCCGTAGTTACAGTTACCATAAAAGGAACACACAACGGTACCTTAACCAATGAGAAAGGTTATTTTAAACTCTCTATCGGTAAAGCAGGGCCTGTTGTGTTAGTGGTTTCATCCATCGGTTATGAAACACAGGAAGTAAATACCACAGCAGGCGGTTCTGATGTAAAAATTGATATGGTGCCTTCATTTGCTATCGGTAATGAAGTAGTGGTTTCTGCAAGCCGTACAAGGGAACGCATTATGGAATCGCCGGTGAGCATTGAGCACATCAGTTCAGCACAAATAAAAAACTCAGCGCAAAGCGACTATTACAATATCCTGAAGAATGTTGCAGGCGTAAACTTCACGCAATCGAGCTTAACATTCAACTCCATTTCTACACGCGGCAGTGCGGGCAGTGGTAATACCAATCTCAGCCAATACCTTGACGGTATGGATAACCGTGCTCCGGGACTTAACTTTCCTGTGGGTTCTTTCTTAGGCCCACCGCAACTTGATGTAGATAATGTTGAATTGCTTTCCGGCGCATCCTCCGCGTTATATGGTTCAGGTGGTTTGAACGGTACAGTTGTTATCACAACAAAAGATCCTTTTGTGTATGAAGGTTTAAGCGCAGAAGTAAAACAAGGCGTTATGCATGTGGGCAACTCAGATCCTGTTGGTGCATCGCCTTATTATGATATCAGTTTTCGCTGGGCAAAAAAGATAAGCGACAAGTTTGCATTCAAGATCAGCGGGCAATATATACAGGCGAAAGACTGGATGGGAACGGATACTTCCAACTATGATCTTGATCATGGTGGAAAAATTCCCGGCACACGTGCAACTGATCCTAATTATGTTGGTGTGAATGTTTATGGCAATGAAATTTCTGCAGGCATTACCAATCCGGATCCAAACCAATCATTGTTTGCAGGCGTGTTGGCAAGCCAGTTTGGGCCCGATCCTTCACAATGGCCGGCTGAAGTGCAACAATTGTATGCAACAGACGGTTCAAAGCCCTTTCCTGTTTCAAGAACAGGCTATAACGAAAGAGACCTGATGGACAACAATACAGTGAATCTTCGTTTAAACGGCGCATTGTATTATAAAATAAACGACAGGTTAACGGCAAGTTTAATGGCAGATTGGTCTGAAGGCAAAACAGTTTATACAGGCAGCAACCGTTATGCATTTACGGATGCATCGATGGGGCAATATAAACTGGAATTGAAATCGAAGAACTGGTTTGTACGCGCTTATACAACGCAGGAAAATGCGGGCAAAGCGTACGATATGGGCGTTACTTCAATCTATATGAATGAAGCGTTTAATCCTTCCATCAGCTACGATCAAAGCGGCAATATTGCAGGTGGCTGGTTTCCTGATTATACAGGCGCATATATTGGTGCAAGGTTAGGCGGCACGACTGAAATGGATGCCAACAATGCAGCACGCGCATATGCAGACAGGAACCGCCCGTTGCCCGGTACAAAAGCCTACCAGGATCTGTTTAACCAGGTTACAAATACTCCATTCCCTAACGGTTCAAAATTCATAGATCATACAAGCCTGTATCATACAGAAGCGCAGTACAATTTTGCAGACGTTATAAAATTCGCCGATGTTATTGCAGGCGCAAGTTTCAGAACCTATACATTGAATTCAGAAGGCACTTTGTTTGCAGATGGTGACGGGCCGATCACAACAAACGAATATGGCGCTTATGTTTCTGCTTCCAAAAAACTGGTGTCAGATAAATTGAAATTAGGCGCTTCACTGCGTTATGATAAGAATCAGAATTTTGATGGCAAGTTTACGCCGCGTATTTCGGCTGTGTTTGAAGTAGCAAAGCAGCAATACATCAGGGCTTCTTACCAGAATGCATATAATAATCCTGACAACCGCTCGCAGTGGGAGTTGCTGAACCTTGGCAGTTCGATTGAGTTAGGCGGATTAACTTACCTGCATAATAAGAATCCGTTTGAGCTGGATCAATATCCTTTATACACTGCATCAAGCTATGATAAGTACACACAATCCGGAGATAAGAATGACCTGGTTGTACAGCAGTTTGGAAAATTTGTACCGCCTTCCATTAATTCTTATGAATTGGGTTACAGAGGTGTTTTCGCCAACCGTTTGCTGGTTGATGCGTATGGTTATATCGCTAAAAATGTAAACGTAATTTCTTCCTATCATGTTATCCGTGTAAAACCCGGTGTGCCTGATTCATCATTCTCTATCTGGTTCTCTTCAGCCAATGCCAATACCACTTACGGTTATGGATTATCGCTTACGTATTCGCTCAGCCATAACTGGTCTGTATCGTTCAACACATCAAGAGATATGGGAAAGAATCCATCAGATTCCAACAAAACAGTTAACCTGAGCATACCGGGTTACCGTTTTAATATCGGCATCAACAATGATGGTTTTGGTTACGAGAAAAGATTGGGAATGAATATAAACTGGAGATGGCGCGATGCAATGTATTCAACGGCCAGCTTCAGGAGCGGAGAGCTGCCTGCAAGTAATATTATAGATGCGCAGATCAGCTATAAATTCATAAAGGCAAACAGTAAAATAAAATTAGGCGCCACTAATATTTTAAACCATTATACAGTTGACCAGTTTGGCAATCCCGGAATTGGCGGTTTGTATTATGTAGCGTTCTCTTACGGATTGTAGTAATTGTAATTATTGATTGAAGAAAAGAGCTGTCAAGACATGGCAGCTCTTTTTGTTTAAGCATTGTGACCAAGACATGTATGACGTTCAGAATGATATTTGAAATCTTCGCAGACAAGTAGAATGCTAAACGATCGATTGGCAAAGCTTGGTTTTTATTTATTGATACGTCTTATATCATAAATTTGGCTGCAATAAGCTGTAACCTCTTAAATTTTATGGCGAAAAATATTTAGTTTCTTAAATGTTGACAAAGATTATTATTTCAATTTTACTTTCTTTTTTTATCGTGCAGACTTATACTTATAGCCAAACATCACTAATCGGTAAATGGCGACGTGTAAATTCTAAGCTTAATGTGCAAGACACAACTGACAAGCAACTTAAGTATGGTGATTTGGAAATTCGTAAAGATTCAACATTTCATATTGAAGGAGATTCAGCAACACAAAATTCAACTACACCTGGCTGGAATACAGGAGAAGAATACAATGGCACTTGGGAAGTGAATGATAACAATCGTCTGACTCTCAGATTAGATCCTAAAGAAGATAAAATGTTTTTATGGTTTATAATTACTAAGTTGACTAAGGACAAACTTGTATTAAGATTTGGGTTTGATAAAAACAACAAAAAGTATGACTTTACATATTTACGACTTTAATAACTGCCACCAACAAGAGTATTTCCTTCAACAGCTTAAGCACAGAACCATTGGGCGTAATTAAGTGACAATATCAATTATCTAATGGCTATAACTTTGGATTATATAAAATCATGTATTGAAGATTTTGCCAAAAAAATTGACGTTCCTAATAATCTATTACCAACTTATGGCAAATCAGAATATGGTCCCACCAGCTATATCACAATTGACGACAAGTTCAATTTAACTTATATAATACCAGGCGACAGAGGTGATGACAGATATATCGAAGCAGTTGACTTAGACCATTTACTTTACATCGTATTTCAAGGTATTACTTTAATAATGTCGATGAGTTTAGCATCAAAAACTCTGAATCCTAATATTGACAAGAGAAGACAACAATTTAAAATTCAATTGGAATTACTTGAGAGACTTAATCTGCAATGGAAACAGCGGGAAGAACATAACCAACAAAACAAAGAAATTTGTTTTCCTTTTAATGACTACGAAGGACAAAGACAATTTTATATTAGAGAGCTACTGGGCAACGGCTTCTTACATGATGAAGCAATAAAGAAAGCTTATGAAAAATATCCGTGAAAACTACGCCAACATAGAGGTTTCTTCACAACATCTTTCTTTTTCACAATATCTCTAAAAATAGCCTTGTGCATTAGCCGGGACATTGTGTTTTTCGTACCAACCATCTTAAATTGGTGAAATAAGAATGAATAAGCAGACTCTACTCTTCGTTGTTGGTGCTTGGGTAATTTGGATAATCGCTCAATACTATCTTCTTCTTTATTTTTTAGTGCCTTTATGGCTTCTGATTTCAGCTGGACTGTTTATCGTTTTCTTAAGTGAACTTATAAAACTTATTCAGGAACGAAAATCATTATCAAGGTCGAGAGTTTATAAGGCAGTCCTTTTTTTCTTGCTCTTCTTTTTTACTTTTCATGACACACTCATTAACTCAGCAATTGAGAAAGTTGATTGGGCAATTTTTTATAATAGAAGAATAAGTATTATTCAACAAGTAAAAAATGGTGAATTAAATCCAGACGTAAATCCGAACAATCCGATTTGCAAATTACCTTATAACTTTCCCATTGTTTCGAATGGTGGAAATGACATAGAAATTGTCAGAAATGCACAAAGCAATTCAATCACTGTTACCTTTTATATTTTCAGGAATTATATGCAAGCCCCCATCAACCGAGTTGATATATACTGATGACAATGTAGAAATGGCAACTCTTAATAATCTTGTAAAAAACGCTCCGGAAGATAATTGGAGAATAGAAAATAACTGGTATAGAACTGTTGACAGATAGTACGAACACACAAACGCTAAGTTCTTCTTTTTCGCAATGTCTCCAAAAATAGCCTTGTGCATTAGCTGGGATATGCGTTTTAAACCGAAATCTTTAATCTTGAGCATATTTTGCATAACTCAACATTATTGAACTATTTTTAATACTATATGCAATCGACTAATCCTAAAGATATCCTGATTTTGTTGCAAGTGATTAGTACAGGGCTAACAAACGGGATATTAGCAAAAGAAGAAGTAATTGATTGGGCCGACAAAATCATCACTAAAGATGAACAACCTGATATTTTCTTTATTGATCTTGCATTGCCGAGTTCAAAAAGTAAAATTGAAATTATCAATCACTTCACGGATTATATAAATCCTGAAAATCCGGTTCCGGGAAAACCATTATTGGGATTGCTTTACAAAAAATATCATGCTGGCGAGTTAAATCTTGAAAGAACAGTAAGAATTTTATACCAATTAAATTTTAATGCGCTTTTTACAAGCAGAGAGGAGAACTTTATTTACAGCATTGACGACGAATACGATCTAGCTCGAAATAATATTTACGGTTCATTAGAAGATGTGAAAAGAGAAACAGAAAATTTCTTAGCGCTTTACAAAGACTATTCAATTTACAATTTTGAGCAATGGCAGATGCTTGATAAAGAAATTGACGAAAGGTTTTAATCAACTCTTCTTCTTTGCAATGTCTCAAAATAGCCTTGTGCATTAGCCGGGGGCATTGCATTGTAGTAACCCGCACAGTCGCATGTAGTATCTTAAATCTTTATATTAGTGGCAATAATTAACGGCTTATGCAGAAGAACTTAAATATCGGGCAAACGGACGTTTTAGATGAAATAGAACAATCCAAAATCGTTTTCACAAAAAGCACAAATCTTAAACTTGCAATAGCCACTGGCGTACTTATAATCTGTAATGCAGTATTCATTTTTTTAGACCATCCACCTAAAGAAGCATTACAAAATCAAAAAATGAGTGAGACTATATATCATTCCGGAATGCTTGCCGGATTAATAATATTATATGCTCTGATTGCATTGCCGCTTTCTGCAATTCTATCGCTTATCTTTTATCGGGGAGTTAGCTTTAAAGAAAAGTTTGTTCGTATTTTTTTAGTGACATCTGTCACATTTCATCTACCATTATTTTTCTTATTTGTAGTTACATTACCCAAATGACACAATCCGGTAAATTATTTTCCTTCCTTTATAACATCTTCAAAATAGCCTTGGGCATTAGTTCTTTCCATTGTTGGTTCGCCGCCAACAACACTCAAGCCAGCTTAAAGATTGTATTAGATATAGCTTACTTATAGCTAACATATAGCTAAGTTATACCTGAGTTATAGCTGATTAACTCCCATGATAAAGGCAGGTAGATCTATGGCAAATCAATGGATAATGCGTGTTTATTTCATTCATGCGCAATTGTTCGGCCTTAGCTTTAAACTCCCTGTTTACTTTTTCCTTGTTGTCCTTCTTATATGTTTTACGTCAAATAAAGTGCAAGCGATCATAACACTGCTTATTGATGTAATTACACAGCGCAATTATCATCGCCTTGGATTTTTATCGTAAACAAAATCGCTATGAAAAAGATAGTTACCCTGCTGATCCTGGCAGGAATGTTTTCTGCTTCCGTATTCGGACAGGATAAAAAAAAGACAGAACCTTTACCAGGTTTTTCAATGGGAATTGAACCGGCATTTCCCACCGGTGACCTGAAGTTGATCAGTTCAATGGGAATGGGTATCAAAATGCAAACCTTTACGCCATTTTGTTCTATGGCAGGCGTTAGCTTATCTGCTGGTGTAACAGATTATTTTTTAGCAAATGATGTAAAGACCAATGAAGAAAAAAGTTTGTTTGCATTCCCGGTAGAAGCAGGCTGCCGGCTGTTTCTTCCAAAGGGAGTATACTTTGAACCAAAAACAGGTTTTACTTATTTCTCAGACAAAGGCGGCAACAATATAGCATTTACTTATGCGCTTAATGTGGGCGTAATGACAAGCAATTTTGTTGATGTTTCATTCTGTTATGAAAACGCACCGTATAAAGGATTAACGCTTTCACACACGGGCATAACCATCGCATATATTTTTCATTAACCGGAACCTTTCTTAAAACAAAAAGCTGTCATGTATGTGGCAGCTTTTTTTATTTGTAGGTAATGTGTATGCGAGCCATTACTTTTTTTACTATTTCATCACAACAAAAGCAGTTGATGTGATAAAAGAATTTATAGTTCAGTTAATGTTAATCATCTCAACAAAACATTCAATGTTTCAGCTACTACCTTTACTATTTTACTTAGAGTACGATTATTGATGATAATAAAAAAAAACGGATAGTATGGAACAGAATGATCAACACACAGCGTTATTGGTAATGGATCTTGAAATGGGAATACTTAATACGCTTCCCGGTGCAGAAAGTTATGTAAGCAAAGTAGCAACAGCAATTGGTCACGCAAGAGAAAAAAACATACCTGTTATTTATGTGATTGTTGGTTTCAGGCAAACCAAACCTGAAATAAGCATGAACAATAAAAGCTTTGCTGCAATGAAAGAAAATATTAATAGCATTGATATGAATGCGTTCATGAAAATTCATCCTGCGGTTGAACCGTTGAAAGATGATGTTATTGTTACAAAGCGAAGAATAAGCGCTTTTACGGGCAGCGATCTTGAAGTGGTTTTGCGTGCGCAAAATATCAATCACATTATATTGGCAGGAATTGCAACAAGCGGCGTTGTATTATCAACAACAAGAGAAGCTGCAGATAAAGATTACCGCATAACTATTTTATCTGATGGCTGCACAGACAGGGATGAAGAAGTGCATCGCGTATTAATAACAAAAGTTTTTCCAAGGCAGGCAGATGTGCTAACGATTGATGAATGGATAAAGGCATAAAATAAAAATCCCCCGATGTTTCGGGGGGTTTTATTTAGTTTTCATATTGTTTATAGTAGTTCTTTTTATAGTCATCAATTGCCTGGTCACGTTCGTGTTTTAAATCACGCACTTTAACCCTTCTTTCATGGCCTGTTAAACTATCATCTGCTTTTACAGAATTGATCCTGTCGCTATAATCATCTTCTATACCCTGGATACCCTGTTCCATTTTTGTAGGATGGTTATTATAATATGCCGGGTGATTGTACCATGTATATCCCAAACCTAATCCGCCATAGTAATATGGATTATAATAAGGATACGGCCTTGCATAATACACTACAGGTGGCCGAACCGGAACCGGGCGCACAATTACTTTTTGAGCTGATGCACTTAAAGCAAGGATAACTACTGATAATACTGCTGCTATCTTTTTCATATCTATCTCCTTTTAATGATTTTTAGATAGTAGATGTAAAGCGAAAGATTAATCATGCAATGGTTTATAACACTGCACTAACAGTTAAAAAAAATCATAATGCAACGCGCATCCTGCATAAGATCATGCTTCTGTCTTTTCCCGTACCTGCAGGCTCACTTGTTCGGTCGTTGTTCGGTAGTTGTTCGGTACTTGTTCGGTACTTGTTCGCTCCATAGGACCGAAGAACGACCGGGTTTATAACGTTGACCGATCGATTATATACAGTAGATGTTATGAACATTGTACTTAAAAATCAACAACGGGAATTCACGATTATACAAGCAAAGTGATTATTCAACTATTGCATACAACATGAGTTGTATCTTTAATAACTACATTAAAAACATGAGATCAACTTTAATATGCGTGCTGCTTTGCGTAAATGTTTTATGCTTTGCGCAATCTTTCCCGGTGAAAAATATTTTTCCTGAGGGAACTGTTTTCTATCAAAACATACCTTATGCGAATGATACGTTGCAAAAACATTTGCTTGATATTTATCTTCCTCCAAATGCAAAAAAGAATTTGCCGTTGATCGTCTGGATCCATGGCGGCGCATGGATGCTGAATGATAAATATGCCGACATGAGCTACATGAAAAATACTGTGAAAAGTTTTATTGATAGTGGTTATGCGTTGGCTTCCATTAATTATCGTTACAGCACAGACAGTGTTTTTCCTGCACAGATAAAAGATTGTAATAAAGCGATTGAATTTTTATATCAACATGCTTCAAAGTATAATATCGATAAAAATAAAATAGCAGTAATTGGTTTTTCTGCAGGTGGCCATTTGGCTTCGTTGCTTGCTTTATCAAACAACAATAATGTAAAACAATTTTATACAACACCCGTACATTTTAAAATAAAACTGGCGCTTGATTTTTATGGCCCTTCAGATTTTATAATGCTTGCAAATAATCCTGATACTGCCGTTAATAATCTGCGCAATCCTGTTTCGCTTTTATTAGGAGCAATGCCTGTGGACAGGCCTGATATTGCAAAGTTGGCAAGCCCTGTAACTTATATTGATAAAAATGATCCGCCGTTTTTAATTGTGCAGGGCGAAAAAGATGAATCGGTGCCTAACACCCAATCAAAGATCCTGCATGCATGGCTTACGTTGAACAATGTGAAAAATGACCTGATCATTGTACCGGGTGCGCCGCATTATGGACCTATGTTTGATGCGGATTACATAAGGCAAAAAATCTTTGAATACCTCAATAGTTACTTAAGATGATCGCGTAGATTATGGGTTGATTGTAAATAAACAGCCAAACATTAAAGACGTCATGTTTAATCAAATGGCTTTAATGAAAACGAAAAACACATTAGACCTTGGATTTACAAAACTTACTATACCAACAGGCGGAGTACGCACTTATTGGCTTACACGCTTTATGATCTTGCGTTTGCTGGGAATTATTTATGCTGTTGCATTTCTTGTGGCAATAAACCAGGTACTTCCTTTAATTGGTTCGGATGGTTTGCTGCCTGTATCGCTTTATATAAAACAATGGACAGACGCTGTTGGATCAACCGAAGCATTTATACGATTGCCTTCACTGTTTTGGTTCGATCATTCAGATACTGCATTGATGGTTGTTTCATGGATCGGCTTTTTACTTTCGTGCGTTGTAGTTGCCGGTTATGCAAATGCCATAGTGCTTGGAGTGCTTTGGTTTTTGTATATGTCGATTGTGCATCTTGGCCAGGATTGGTATAGCTACGGTTGGGAAATCCAATTATTGGAAACTGGCTTTCTTGCTATTTTTCTTTGTCCGCTTACAGATATGCGGCCCTTTCCAAAACATGCGCCGCCTTATCAAATAATCGTGTTGTTCAGATGGCTCATCTTTCGCATTATGCTGGGTTCGGGTTTAATTAAAATAAGATGGGATGTTAACTGGCGCAATGGTACGGCTTTGTACTATCATTTCGAAACACAACCCATTCCCGGTCCGCTTAGCCGCTGGTTTCATTTTCTTCCCCGAACTGTTTTAAAAATTGGTGTATGGTTCAACTTTTTGGCAGAACTGGCAGCGCCCTTATTTGTTTTCCGGCCGCGGGTAGCACGCCATATTGCGGGAGTGATAATTGTTTTGTTTCAACTGAACATTGCATTAAGCGGCAATCTTTCATTTCTTAACTGGCTTACTATTATTCCCGCCTTAGCCTGTTTTGATGATGGCTTTTGGTCAAAATTATTACCAGCAAAATTGGTTCGCAAAGCGGCAATTGCTGCTGATAATGCTGTACCATCCAAACCCATACAAACAACCGCGTGGGTTGTTACATTGATTATTGTTTGTTTAAGCATTCAGCCTGTTTTCAATTTGTTTTCTTCACAGCAGATCATGAACACATCATTTGATCCGCTTGACCTGGTAAATACTTACGGCGCTTTTGGTACAGTTGGGCAGGAGCGTTTGAACGTTGTTTTTGAAGGAACTTCGGATAATGATTCTACGGATAAAGCCAACTGGAAACCTTATATATACAAGGGATTGCCGGTTGCGCCTGATAGAATGCCGCCGCAAATAGCGCCTTACCAACTGAGGCTTGACTGGCAGATGTGGTTTGCCTCTATGTCAACCCCGGATGAATACCCCTGGGCTTACAATCTTGAATGGAAATTGCTGCATAATGACCCGGAAGCAACTAATTTATTTGCAAAAAATCCTTTCGCCAACAGGCAACCTAAATACATAAGAGCCGTTTTATACAAATATCAATTCGTGGAGTCGGGCAATCAGGAAGGTATTTGGTGGACACGTGAAAAAGTTGGCGACTGGATTCCGGCAATGTCAGCGGAGAATCAACAATTAACTGAAATTCTCAAAAGTTTCGGCTGGATTCCTTAAATTTGTCCGCAAAAGGATTACGGGCAATCTGACAGTATAAAACAAAGAAATTAGTAAGTATATTTTCTTATGGAAAATCAGAGCTGAAACTGATGACCAAGGCAGGAATAAGTTTTACCTTTCAGACCCTTATTATTCATTAATTAGTTTACCCCAAATTGAAGGCTATGAAAACCTCAAAAAAAACCTTAACCACTGTTGCATTATTAGCGGTAGTTGTTACTTTGTTATCCTGGAGTTTCAGTACCCGGGACAGGCGCTCCGGTGATCATTCCTCACCTTATGAGGAGGATGTTTATACTGACCCGCAATCGAGTCTTAAAATACTGACATTTATCGATAATGCGGGTAGAAAGCCCAACAGTATTCCTGGTGCAGAAGATGTATTAATTAAAAAAATCCCGGGAGATAATAACCATTTGATAATGATGGTATATTATTCAAAAGAGAATTATTCTGCCCCATCAGTAACTATAAATAATGGTTACACAATAACATTTAAAGATGATGGCAAGGGGTATGATGAAAAAGCAGGTGATGGTTTATATACTGCCAGGGTAGATGCAGACGTAAAGGAATTCAGGAAACAGGCAGTAGATATTCTTAAGCAAATGAGAGATAACGGCTATAAACCCTACCGGTATGTAAACCGTGAATTAGTTTATGATCCAAACGTTGCCGCTACTTTCGATGCACAAAGCTTCGACGCAAATAAGGCTGTTTCTATTGCCGGTGTAACCAACGGCGTTGGGTTAAAAACGCCCAATGGCCAGACAGCTCAAATGGATTTAATAGGAAAGAATTGTGTTTTTATCACCAACCTTGGTGTGATTGAAGACAGTACCCGTACCTACAATTATTGTACGCAAAAGGGTAATATAAACGGTGCATGGACGTTCGGAACAATAATGAGACAGCTTGCATCACAAAGCCCGGGTCAGATAGCAACTGATGCCGCGCTTTCAGATTTCGTAAAGAAATGGCTGAATACGTGGCTATCAACACAAATAATAAATGGCGATACCGTTCAGGCGCGCTCGCTTATGAATACGCAAATATTGAATCCCTGGCTTAGCAAAAGCAAGGGTGCAGGTAATCCTAAGGGGCAACTTGATATGCGCTTTGCGCCCTTTAAATTAACTGCTATTGCAAACAGGTTTGATTTAAGGGCAGGGAATCCAGACACCAGTCCCCGTGAAGTTTGTGGCGAAGGAAGGCTTATATACTGTTTGATAAATAGCAATTGTACTGCTGCTTTAAATATGACCATAATTTTTGAATATGCTGTATACAAGCCTAATTATATCTGTGATACCTTGCTAAGCTGGGCGCAGCAATGGTTTAATTTAAAAAATCTTACTATAGGCAGCAGCACCTATAACCAGGCACTTCAGGCCATAACAGACCAGTTTACTTTATGCGGCACCAATCCCCTGGCCCCTAACCAGAGTTCATTGGCGCAGTTAAGAACGAACGAGATCACTTTATCACCTTCACCTAAATTGTGGGAGTTAAAAGAATTTCATATAGACAGCACAGGAGATAGCCTGTTACAAACAACTGTTGGCCAGGCACCTGCTGATAAATATGATTCAGAAACTATAAACAGCAACGTTCAGAGAATGGTGTCTTTTGTTAATCAGAATGCAGGCGCTATTGTATCACACCAATATACCGTGCCTGCGCAATGGCAGGGTTTTGGGTTTTTAGGCGCTGCCTCTCACATACTTCAGTCACCAACAGGAAAACCGGTACCACCACTTAAGCCTTTTCACTGGGACGGAACAGATTCAACCAACAAACCAACCTTTATTAAAAGTGATAATGCAAGAGCTGACTTTTCGTTGCAAACCTGTAATGGCTGCCATGCGGGTGAAACCCAAACAAGTTTTACCCATGTTGACCCGGTATTCTTTGGTACGGAAGCAACTTTATCGGGCTTTTTAACAGGCGTAGCCGGCAAGGGTGGCGCAATCGATTCTGATACTACTGCAAACTCAATGGGTGTTAAAGACCCTGCCTTGAGGCCTTCGGGGAAAACTCCCACAATTAGGTCTTTCAACGATATTAACCGCAGGGCGCAGGACCTTAAAGCGTTTGTGAATACTACCTGTGGCTCTGTTCTGGGAATAAGCGCTCAATTAATGTTTCAACCTGTAAACATGGTTGACTAAGTTCAAACACACCAAATTATTTACTATGAAACTTCATTATATACATTACAATATTTATAAAGCACTTATTGTGCTTATAACAACAGCCTGTTCCGGCCTTGTAATGGGGCAACAGAAATCTTTTGTTGTTAACAACAACAATCCTCTAAAAAACCTTTCCGGCATAAAAGGCGAAAGTCATCCTTTTTTTGTAGATATTGATGGCGACAATGACCTGGACTGTTTTGTAGGTGAATATGCAAACGGCACAATATCCAAAATTTATTTTTTTAGAAATGATGGAACCAATAAAACTCCTCTTTTTAAAAATATAACCGGTCAGGCAAATCCACTTAATGATGCAATCGCGAACACTTTGTCTATTCCTTACTTTATTGATATAGATGGCGACGGCGATTACGATTGTTTTATAAGCGATGGCAGAACAGGCGCAATTATGTATTATGAAAACACAGGCACTAAAAACAACCCTGTTTTTGAAAAACGATCTGCAGCATTCAATCCACTAAGTAAGGTGCAATTTATAGCTTCCGGAATCGCTCAAACTGCCTTTGCAGATGTAGATGGTGACGGCGATTATGATTGTTTGATAACCGACCAGAGTGGAGTAATAAGTTATTTTGAAAATACCGGCAATTACAAGAACCCTGTATTTACACTTGTAACAGGATCACGTAATCCATTCAATTTTTTAACATCTAAAAAAGTTTATAATATCTCTTTCACGGATTGGAATAAAGATGGCCTGCCTGATTTATTTGTAAATACCGATTATTATCAGAATACCGGAACGAAATACGCTCCTAAATTTTCTGCTAATACTGTTGACGCGCCAGCTTTTCAAGCTAAATCAGAAGCAAATTATACCTATACACCGTTTAGTTGGGTAGATCTTTATGATAACGGTAGTACAGAAGTTTTCCAGGGTTCAGCTTCCGGCGCTGTTATATATCAAACACTTTCTGTTTCGGCTTCAGCTACGGCAGCCTCATTGACTTCGTTTTCGGTATTTCCAAACCCAAGTCAGAACGAATTTGTTTTGAATATTCCAAAATCAGGAACAGGTGTAGCAGTTTTACGTATATCTGATGTTCAGGGTAGATTATTATCAACCCAGGTAATTAATAATAATACAATAAGGTTTGGGGCTGAACTTAAATCTGGTGTTTATATGGTGCAGGTAATGCAGGATAATAAAACGCTCTACAATCAAAAAGTTATAAAAGAATAGACACGCATTAAATTTTATAGTTTTAAAGAAAATGAACTCTGCAAATGAGTTCATTTTCTTTTTATAAACACTTGATCTTGAAATTTTAAGGATTGAGAAACAACAATACCGTAACACTTCAACACTTTGCCACCCGGCTATAATTGCGTACCTTCGCGCCTCAATTTTTTGAAATGGAAATAAGGAATATCGCAATTATAGCTCACGTTGACCATGGAAAGACCACTCTTGTCGACAAAATTCTTCATGCCACAAAGGTTTTCCGTGATAATCAGGAAACCGGCGAATTGATCATGGACAGCAACGATCTTGAACGCGAACGCGGAATTACCATTTTTTCAAAAAATGCCGCTGTGGTTTATAAAGATGTTAAGATAAATGTAATTGATACCCCAGGTCACTCTGATTTCGGTGGTGAGGTAGAACGTGTTCTTAAAATGGCTGACGGTGTTATCTTATTGGTAGATGCTTTTGAAGGCCCGATGCCGCAAACACGTTTTGTGTTGCAGAAAGCATTGCAGCTTAATCTTCATCCGATTGTTGTAATTAATAAAGTAGATAAACCTAATTGTCGTCCCGAAGAAGTGCATGATGCAGTGTTTGAATTATTCTTTAATCTTGATGCCACTGAAGAACAGCTCAACTTTCCTACCTATTATGGCAGCGGAAAGCATGGCTGGTTCAACGATTCATTAACTCCTTCTGAAGATATTACGCCTTTACTTGATGGCATTCTAAAATATGTTCCTGAACCAAAAATAGTTGAAGGCACGCTGCAAATGCAGATCACTTCATTGGATTATTCTTCCTTTTTGGGAAGAATTGCTATTGGTAAAGTTGGCCGCGGCACTATAAAAGAAAACCAGCCGATTGCTTTATTACAAGCAGACGGATCGAACAAAAAACTTCGTGTAAAAGAATTATATGTATTTGAGGGAATGGGTAAGAAGAGAGTTACCGAAGTTAATGCCGGTGATCTTTGCGCAGTAGTCGGTTTGGAAGGCTTTAATATTGGCGATACCATTGCCGATCCTGAAAATCCTGAAGCATTGGCTGTAATTAGTGTGGATGAGCCTACTATGAGCATGTTATTCAGTATTAATAATTCTCCGTTTTTTGGAAAAGATGGCAAATTTGTTACATCACGCCATTTGCGTGACCGCTTGATGAAGGAGACTGAAAAAAATCTTGCTTTAAGAGTAGAAGATACTGATAGTGCAGATAGTTTTCTCGTGTTTGGCAGAGGTATTCTGCACCTGGGAATCCTGGTAGAAACAATGCGTCGCGAAGGATATGAATTAACAGTTGGTCAGCCACAGGTTTTGGTAAAATATATTGATGGAAAAAAGCACGAGCCTTACGAAACATTAGTAGTTGATGTGCCTGGTGAATTTAGTGGTAAAGTAATTGACCTGGTTACTCAACGTAAAGGTGAAATGCACGTAATGGAAACAAAAGGTGAAATGCAGCACCTCGAATTTGAAATTCCTTCAAGAGGGTTGATAGGGTTGCGTTCCAATATGCTTACCAATACAGCCGGTGAAGCCGTAATGGCGCATCGTTTTAGCGAATACAAACCCTGGAAGGGAAACATTCCCGGAAGAAATAATGGTGTTTTGCTTTCTAAGAACCAGGAACGCACTACTGGCTATTCAATAGATAAATTACAGGATCGCGGAACCTTTTTTGTTGATCCGGGTGAAGACGTTTATGCAGGACAGATAATTGCCGAGCATATTAAGCCGGGTGATTTGATTGTAAATGCAACAGAACCTAAAAAATTAACGAATCACCGTGCAAGCGGCAGTGATGATGCTTCGCGTATTGCGCCAAAAACTTTAATGACTTTGGAAGAATGTATGGAATATATTCAGTTTGATGAATGTATTGAAGTAACACCTAAAAATGTTCGCATGCGCAAAGTAATTTTAGATGATGAGGAAAGAAAGCGCCAGCAAAAAAGATTGCAAGCGCAGGAAGCATAATAATATTATCCTGGTAATATATAAATCCGTTAGGTTTAAAAAATCTAACGGGTTTTTTTATTTTAAACCAGGAAACAACCCATCCTTTCAGGCTTTGATTTCAGTTAACTATGAAAAGCAAATGCAGCTCTTTCAAAATACTATGATAACCTTCCACAAAAAAGGAAAGCTTTTGACCCCTGATGCAGCTTACAGTAAATGTATTGCACAACAGAGAGCTTATTATCGGCGGTTATTATCATCGCAATATCTCTGGAAATTTGTGGCATTTAATTTTAACATATAGAAATAATTGCTTTTCTTCATAGTAGAATTTTACTCTATGAGTTAATCCAAAACTTCAGGAAACATTCTTGCCAAACATCAAAACCAATTTGAAATGAGACAACAATTTGCATTCTTTACTATTTCATGCATTCTTTGCTTTTCTTTTTACAGTTGCACAAATACTGCCAATAATACAACCTCTGGTACCGATTCCAGTGCTTTGGCATCATGCACAAATGGTGGTTTCTCAAGCCAGGTTGAATGGGGTCAACATCTTGTAACAATTTCCGGCTGTGGTGATTGCCATACTCCTAAAAAAATGACTGATAAAGGCCCTGTTGAAGATACAAGCCTCACGCTTTCAGGTCATCCGTCACAAGCGCCTGTTGCTACTTTAATGCCAGATCAGCTTGCAAAAGGCATGGCAGCAACATATGATCTCACCGCATGGAATGGTCCTTGGGGCACTTCTTATGCAGCCAATCTTACACCTGATTCAACAGGTTTGGGTGCATGGACAGAACAACAATTCATGACATGCATAAAGCAAGGGTTATTTAAAGGTATCCAGGGCTCAAGGCCTATTATGCCGCCTATGCCTATTAATGATTTCAGCAAAATGACAGATAATGAGATGAAAGCTATTTTCGCTTTCCTAAAGACAGTAAAACCTGTACATAATATCGTTCCGGATTATCAACCTCCTGCCGGTGCCGGAAAATAAAATAGAACTCCTGAAATTAAGTACGGGTATGCTTATTTAGTTACTACGTTTTTTAATTTTTTGAAGGATGTACTCCGGTAACCCGGTTTATAATTTAATAGTATATTCCTACCTTTGCACACTTTTATAAATTTAAAGGCAGGTTTTTTAGGTTAATGGCAGCTAAATACAAAGAATTTTCCGGCTTAGATCTCCCTTCACTCGAAAAAGAGATATTAAGCAAATGGGATGAAGAAAAAGCATTTGAAAAAAGCGTTTCTTTTAGAGAAGGCAGGCAGCCTTTTGTTTTTTATGAAGGACCGCCGAGCGCCAATGGCATGCCGGGTATTCACCATGTGATCGGCAGAACTATAAAAGATATTATATGCCGCTATAAAACAATGAAGGGTTTCCAGGTGCAGCGTAAAGGCGGCTGGGATACACATGGATTGCCGGTAGAATTAGGTGTTGAAAAAGAACTGGGTATTACCAAGGAAGATATCGGCGGGAAAATTTCTGTAGACGATTATAATAAGAAATGCCGCGAGGCAGTACTTCGCTATAAAGACAAATGGGATGACCTGACAAAGAAGATTGGTTATTGGGTTGATTTGGAGCATCCTTATATTACTTTCACTAATGAATATATTGAATCACTCTGGTGGTTGCTAAAGCAGTTGTATAACAGAGATTTATTGTATGAAGATGTAAGCATTCAGCCTTATTCTCCGGCGGCCGGAACAGGTTTAAGTTCACACGAACTGAATCAACCGGGTTGCTATAAAGATGTGAAGGATACAAGTGCTGTAACAATGTTTAAGGCAATACCTAATGAAGAAAGTAAAGCCTTATTTGATGCTGCAGATAGTGATGAAGTTTTCTTTTTAGCCTGGACCACTACTCCATGGACACTTCCTTCAAACCTTGGATTAACTGTTGGCAGCGGCATCGATTATGTCTTGGTAAAAACATTCAATCCTTATACACATCTGCCGGTTAATGTAATTCTTGCAAAAGCATTGTTGCATAAATATTTTAAGGAGGAGGATGAGCATGAGGATTTTGAAGCATATAGCGCATCATCTAAAATTCTTCCCTGGAAAATTCTGGCCGAATTTAAAGGTGTTGATCTTGAAGGCATTTCTTACGAACAGTTACTTCCGTTCGAAGCCAATAAAACAAATAATCCTAATGCATTTAAAATTTTATTGGGCGATTTTGTAACGACAGAAGATGGAACCGGCCTTGTGCATACTGCTCCTGCTTTTGGCGCGGATGATTTTAGGGTTGGAAAGAAATACGACATCGGTATTCTAATAATGGTTGACCGTGAAGGAAAATTTGTAAATGGATTGGGCGAATTCAGCAACCGTTATGTAAAAAATTATAAAGACGACCCAAATTACCAGGATGTAAATGTTGATATTTCTGTAAAGCTTAAAAAAGAGAACCGCACTTTTAAAGTAGAGAAGTACGAACATAGCTATCCACATTGCTGGCGTACAGATAAACCTGTTTTATATTATCCGCTTGACGCATGGTTTATTAAAACCACTGCATTAAAAGACCGGATGGTTGAGCTGAACAAGACTGTCAACTGGAAACCCAAAAGTACCGGCGAAGGTCGTTTTGGCAATTGGCTGGAAAATATGGTTGATTGGAATTTAAGCCGCAGCCGCTTTTGGGGAACACCTTTGCCGGTTTGGAAAACCAAAGATGGCGAAGAAGAAATTTGTATAGGTTCAGTTGAAGATTTAAGAATTGAGGGAAAGAAGGCCGATGATGAGTTAGGTACGGTGAATGAACGCTTTTTGGCAGAAGATAATCTTGATCTGCACAAGCCATTGGTTGATGAAATTGTGTTGGTTTCTCCTTCCGGCAAGCCAATGAAGCGCGTTTCTGATCTTATAGATGTTTGGTTTGACAGCGGCGCCATGC
>JABDFS010000029.1:804-36469 GCA_013286425.1 Bacteroidota bacterium | reverse complement strand
GTGATGTGAACCCGTTCCATTAGACAATCTAGTGCGTGCAAACAAGCCAGTTTTGCGTTTGCATTATAGTTTATTAATATGAAATCGTAAAACTGATTTTGAGATTTTGAAACCGGGAGATTTTAAAATTGATTTGATTATGTAGAAGCATTATTGGTTATTTAATATTTATCATACATTTATCACGGCTAAATAACTATTACCCGTTTATTACTTCTGCTATGAGAATATTTCAACTTTCTTTTATAAACCTTGCCTTCATTTTTTTATTTGCTGTTGTATGTAAAGCTCAAAAATGGGAAGCACTTAATCCACCGCTAAATCCGTTCAATGGGGAAATACATTCAACCACTGTTGACACTGCGGGCGATATATATTGTGCAGGTGATTTTACCAATAACAACAATGCAAAATTTGTTGCCAAATGGAATGGAAATACATGGAATGAACTTGGCTCAGGTGATGCATCTCTAAAAGCAAACACTACTATTCTTACATTAGCATCTTATGCAGGCAACATTTTTGCAGCCGGAGGTTTCACCAATCCTTCTCATTACACTTATGTAGCCAGGTGGAATGGCAATACCTGGGCCGAGCTGGGTAATGATACTACTGCTTTGAATGCTAACGGCCTGATATATTCTATTGCAGTTGATAAATCAGGAAATGTATATGCAGCAGGTGGCTTTACCAATGTTTCCGGAAAATACTATGTGGCAAAATGGAATGGCACATCCTGGAGTGAAATTGGTACCGGAGCTTCTGCTTTAAATGCCAACGCTGCAATTTTTTCATTAGCAACTGATGCGTCCGGTAATGTTTACGCCGGAGGATATTTTACCGATGCATCAGGCAAAGAATATGTAGCAAAATGGGATGGCAGCAACTGGAAAGAATTAGGCACAGGTTCCGCAGCTTTAAACGCAAATGATTTTATACAATGCATAGCGGTTGATAATAATAGCAATGTATTTGCAGGAGGAGATTTCAGAAACAGCAATAATGAATATTACCTGGCAAAATGGAATGGTAGTACCTGGAGTGAGGTTGGCAACGGCACAAATTATTTACATGCCAACAATTCAATTAATACCATCGCTATAAAAGGCATGAATGAATTATATGTGGCAGGGAATTTTACAGATGCTGGTAACCACTATGTGGCAAAATGGGATGGCACTACATGGTCGCAGGTAAATAATTCACAAAATGCTTTAATAGCAAATAATGATATAGAAAGTATTCAGCTTGATGCAAATAATAATATATATACAGGAGGGAAATTTACAAATAAAAGCGGCCATGCGTTTATAGCCAAATGGAATGGTAATGGTTGGAGCGAACCTGGTAGTAAAGGTGATCCTTTTTATACTGGCAGCCGGCCAATATACCAAATTGTTGGAGACTCAACCGGTAACGTTTATGTTTCAGGGTACTTTACAGGTGACGAAGGAAATTATTATTTGGAACGTTGGAACGGCAGCGGATGGAATCAACTGCAACCTGCAGACAGTACTCATTTAATAATACCGTTAGACGGAAATTATATTAATGGGAAAAATTGCCTCGCAATTGATAAGTCGGGAAATGTTTATACCGTAGGTTATACAGCAATAACAAATGGATATTACTGCATACTGAAATGGGACGGGGGAAAATGGAGTGTATTGGAAGACTTCCCTAACTCTTTAAATGTGTATACCGGCATTAGCGGAATAAAAACAGACAAACAAGATAACATATACGTTTCAGGTGAATTTAATGATGCAGCTTATGGTTTATGTTCACTTGCAAAATGGGATGGCAAAACATGGTCAAGATTACCGGGAAGCGCTGCTGACAATATATCAGATTTTTGTGTTGCCAATGATGGAAATATATATGCTTATGGCGGATTTACGGATGAATACGGAAGAAGCATTATTGCCAATTATAATCCCAATAAACATTACAACTGGGAAGAAGTAAGAAATGGGGATAGCAGGTTTAATGCGCCCGGGGGAAATGTTTTTATGGCCATCGCTACAGACAGCAGCAATAACTTATATGTTAATGGAAATTTTAGCGATTCAACCGGTAAACGATATTTGGCAAAATGGGATGGAAATGCATGGAGTGAATTTGGCGTTACAAATAGTCTTAATCAAACCCTTGCAATAGATGGTGATAAGAATACATACTCAACAGCCGGTACAGAATATATTGGTGACTGCACTGTAAAAAAATGGAACGGAACATTATGGACCGGCATAGGTGTACCCATCGTGGATAATAGCCTATACCCTGCCGGTAATTTACTTGCAACCGATGCTGCAGGTAACGTATATACTGATGCCATATCCAATGATCCTGGTGTAGGAAGTTTCATTATGAAATACGGAGCAATAAAAGCACAGCCTCCAATAATATCTGCTTTCAATCCAACCTCCGGTTCTTCAGGCATTAATGTAACTATTACTGGCAAAAATTTCACCGGTACAACTTCTGTTAGCTTTGGAGGAACAAATGCAGCTTCATTTGAAGTGAATGATGATTCAACCATTACTGCCATTGTTGGCAATGGTGCAACAGGAAGCGTAAAAATAGAAGCGCCTGCAGGTAAAGATTCACTTCAAACATTTACTTATACCTGTGATTCCGTTAAAGACAAGAAACCGGTTATTACTTCTGTTGGCGACAGCATTCTTAAAAGTTCAACTGCTCAGTATTATCACTGGTATCTTAATAATAAGGAACTGGAAAGCCAGGCTTCCGGTTCAATTCATGTTACTGACGCAGGGTTTTATCATGTGGAAACAAGTTCAAATAATATATGCTGGACAGCATCGCTTGATTACCCGGTTCTCATAAATACAAGGCCTTTAAACGATACACTGAAATTGGCTATTTATCCTAACCCGTCATCAGGGAATTTTACCGCAGACATTAAATTACCTCAAACAACAACTGTTACAACCTACACTATTGTATACGACGTAAGCGGAACCAAAATTTTAGAAACGAATAAACTTGTGTTTTTTGGAAATGAAATAAAAGTACCCATATCTATTAATAACAAAGGTACCTTCTTCGTAAAAGTGTTTGTGAATGGAGACAGCAGGCAACAAACAGTGATAATCCAGTAAAATAAAAAAATGATTAAGAACAATCTTAAATACGTTATAGTATTTATTCTTGCTTTAACAGCCTGTGGCAAAGGAAGTGATACCCCTTCTGGCGGAAATGGTGGCGGAGGAAATGGTAACGGTGGGAACAATAGCGATGATAAAACCAACTGCATTATTTCAGCCATATCACAAGTAAATGGAGGAACCGCAACAGAATCTTCTTTATCTGCGTTTTACAACAATGATTTTGCTGTAACCAAATTAGTTATTTATGACAGCGCTGCCAATACCGAAAACTTCGAAGCCGTTTTTAATTATATCACAGCAGATTCTGTAAGAATAAATCAGTACCAGTATTTAATTCTTGATGCAAACAAACGCGTCGTCCGTTTTGCCAGTAAATCTGATATGAGTGACCCGCAGAATGCAGACAATTATATGTTTGTATATAACTATAACGATCAGGGATACCTATCAACAAAAGATCTTTATATTAATGGTTCATTGATTGCCAATTTCAGGACAGTTTACACCTATACAAACAATTTGCTTAGCAATTGTGTGATGACTGCGGTAAGCTCGGGAAATATGAAAGTTCTTGAATCCAATCTTTCTTACGATAATACGCTTACTATAAAAAACTGGATATATACATTTCCTGATGCAGTGGAAGGATATATGTATCTCACAGTTTTAAATTTTGGTAATCGTCCATCAAATCCCTTAAAACAGGTTGTAACTAAAATTTATGATCCTTCTTCAGGAACACTATTAGATAGTTGGACCACAAACTACGGTAATTACACAGTTGATAAAAATGGTTACGTTTTGTCAGGAGAAGCTAACGGTGATTTTCAGCAAGGGATCGCTGCTTTTTATGGCAAAACAAACTTTTATTATGATTGCCACTGAGTAAGCCATTTTCTTTTCTTCTTCAATACAACCCCTTCAATCGCTAACCTGTTTTGGTTTGATGATTGTGCGGTTTCAGGAAATAACAGGCTTTGTACTTTAATTTCCGTACCACTATATACGATATTCTTTTCCTGTACAAATAAGGTTTTATTCAAAAGACAGAGTACGAATAAGGAATTGAAAATATTACTCTTTTACAAACTGCTTTGTAACTGTTTCACCATTTGTTTCAATCTTCAGTAAATAATTGCCTGCATGCAATGATGCGATGTTGAGATTATATACATTACTCACAACTGACAACTCACGGCTCACAACTACATTACCATTAAGATCAACAACAGTGAGCTTTATCTTTTGCGTTGATGATAAACCTTTTACATGCAAAATGTTTTGTGCAGGGTTTGGATAGACGGAAATAGTATTTAATGTTGTTGCCTGTGCGTCATTGTGTGTTTGCAGGTAATGTTTGATTTTTTGAACGATGATTTGTTTTTTGGTTTCATCATCGTTGTTGTATCGGGTCAGGCCAACCTCATAGCCGAAAGGTTCTGTTGCACTTTTTGCCGCAAGACCGGCAAGCACTATTTTACTATCTTGTTGTACAATCAATCCCCTCGCAATATCAGTTGCATCTATGTCAGTGACCTGATGCCCATCATGACCAAATAAAGAATCAAGAGTGCCATTGGTATTATACTTTGCTACCAAAAAATGATCATGATAAGAATCTATAACCACATCTCCGCAAATTATAATTTTTCCGTCTTTTTCCAACGCTACCCTTGTTGCTTCTGAACGGTATTCAAATCTACTTGCCACTCTCCCTTTTTTCCCAAAAGATGTATCAAAACTTCCGTTTGAATTAAAACGCACAAGCAATATACTATCAGCAATAGAAAAGATACCTTCACTTCCGGCTAACAATATCATTCCATCTGTTTGCACAACCATACCAGGAAATGAACTTATAAATTTTGAGTTTTTAAAAAAGAAAACTTCTCCATTCATTCCAAAATCTGAATCTTTGTTTCCATTGGAATCATAACGAACAAGCACGTTACTGCTGCCATTAGAGCCAGTTACCAGCATTTTCCCATCTTTCTGTAAGGCTATAGCTGTTGTAGAACCTAATCCAAGGTAGGTTAGAGCCAACCCATTGTTTCCAAAACTGCTGTCCAATATTCCATTTTGTAAATATCTGAGTACAAGAAAAGATGTACCGGTTTCAGCAGCAATCAGAATTTTACCGTCAGGCTGAACGGTTATATCGTGACAGTTTTCGCCAACATTTGTTTTAATGATACCGTTTATTCCAAATCCTGAGTCAAGGGTACCGTCAGGATTAAATCGTATTACGGTTATATAGTAACCAAGACCATTAGTACCATATCCTGCTATTAGTATTTTGTTATCAGACCCAACAGTCATAGTTTCCGCTATTCCCAGATAATGATTATAAAAAGCGATACCATTAATGCCGAAGGAAGTATCAAATAAGCCATTGGCAGAATATTTACAGGCAAAAAAACCTTTACCGGAGTTACCTGCCGCAATAATAGAACCGTCATTCATTGCTGCAGCGCCTACACACTCTGCATAATAATCTCCAAAAGAAGTGATGGTCTTTCCATCCACACCAAAGCTGCTATCCGGCGTTCCCGCTTTTTGCGCCATCAATTCACCGGAAAAACATAAAACAATAAGTGTAAAGATCAGTTTCATAGTAAAAGAGTTTGGTGTTTTGAAGATAAGCTATTCTTTCATAAACCACCTTATAATTACGCAAAAGATACGCAAAATCTATAAGCTCATTTGTTCGATATAACTTCGATATTTCTTCGATATAACTTCGATATAACTTCGATCAATTGGATCGAAGAAATAGCGAAGAAATATCGTATAAATATGCTTTCAATCATTGCTATACAAATATTCCTCCTGCCGGTTATTATTAAATTGGTAAACCCCTGGAATTGGTTTGATGCATTCGATTATTATTTCCAGATGATTGAAAATAGCAGGTACCTGCCTGCCTGTAGACGGCCAGATGTGCAATCCCGCCCTGGGTGAGACCATGGAAAACTGTTGCTTATAACCTAAAAATGCTAATATTGAGGCCGAAGGCTTTGTTCATGGCTATTAATTCCATACTTTCGCGCTCCAATTTTATTTCCCACACGGCTCAACAAGAGTCCCGACAGTTCGGGAACGCCAGCAGGGAGTAATCTTAACAGGATTATAATGCCTAAAGTAAAAACGAATTCGAGTGCAAAGAAGCGCTTTAAAGTAACTGGTTCAGGCGAGATCACTTACCAGAAATCATTCAAACGCCACATCCTTACAAAAAAATCAAACAAACGTAAAAGAAACCTTCGTAAAAAAGGTGTTGTTGGCTCGGCTAACAAAGATTTTGTATTGCGTTTATTAAGATTGAAAGGATAAGCCAAGCCCCGCCCTAAAGGGAAGTAATAAAAAAATAATTTAAAAACATATTTCTGTTGATGTGGTAAATCATACATCACAAAATCAGAAATTAAAAAATAACCAGTTATGCCACGTTCAGTAAATGCTGTTGCATCAAGGGCAAGAAGAAAAAGAGTTTTAAAACAAGCCAAAGGCTTTTATGGTAAGCGTAAGAATGTTTATACGGTAGCCAAGAACATTGTTGAAAAAGGACAAACCTACAGCTATGTAGGCCGTAAAGTAAAAAAGCGCGATTACCGCCAGCTTTGGATTGCCCGTATTAACGCTGCTGTAAGGGAAGAAGGCTTAACCTACAGCGAGTTTATTCATAAGCTTAATCTGAAAGGAATTGAGCTTAACAGGAAGATGCTTGCTGATCTTGCAATGAATGAACCTGAAAGTTTTAAAGCTTTGGTTGCTTCAGTTAAATAAGAAGCTTTCATTTATTATAAAAAATTTAATCCCGCATACGCGGGATTTTTTATTATTGATTATACCAAACAATTATTTTTGTTAGCTCTTATCAAATTTTTATGAACCGGAACTCGTAATGACAAATACTTATACTTCACTTGTAAAGCAAACCTTCCACTTTCCCCAGGAAGATTTTGACCTGAATGATGATGGCTATCTTGAATTTAACGGGCTTGACATTAAAGCGCTGATTGATAAATACGGCACGCCATTAAAGTTAAGTTACCTGCCCAAAATAGGAATGCAGATCAACAATGCTAAAAAAATGTTTGCCAACGCTTTCAGAAAACACAAGTATGAAGGCAGTTACAATTATTGCTATTGTACAAAGAGTTCTCATTTTTCTTTTATAGTTGAAGAAGCGCTTAAGAACAATATTCATCTGGAAACTTCTTATGCTTACGATATTGAAATAATCAACCAGCTGTATAAAAGAAAAAAGATCAACAAGGAAATTTTTATTATCTGCAATGGTTTTAAGCAAAGAAGTTATACTTCAAGAATTGCGAGATTGATAAATACAGGCTTCTCAAATGTTATTCCTGTGCTGGATAATAAAGAGGAATTGCAGATGTATAAACGCAGCGTAAGGCAACCTTTTAAATTAGGTATTCGTGTCGCTGCGGAAGAAGAACCAACTTTTCCTTTTTACACATCCCGTTTGGGCATAAGGCCAAAAGATATTCTTGAATTTTATGTGGATGAGATAGAAGGATATGAAAATAAATTCCAGCTTAAAATGCTGCATATATTTTTGAACAAAGGCATTAAAGATGATATTTACTATTGGAGTGAATTGAATAAGATCATCAATTTGTATTGCCAGTTAAAAAAGATCTGCCCGGAACTGGACTCAATAAATATCGGCGGCGGTTTTCCTATTAAACATTCTCTTGGCTTTGAATACGATTACCAGTTCATGATAAATGAAATTGTTGGTAACATTAAAAAGGCATGTAAGAAAGCCAAAGTGCCCATGCCGAACATCTTTACCGAATTCGGCAGTTATACAGTAGGTGAAAGCATGGCGCATATTTATAGTGTAATCAGCCAGAAAGTGCAGAACGACCGCGAGCGCTGGTATATGATTGATTCATCTTTTATAACCACGTTGCCTGATACATGGGGCATTGGTGAGAAATTTTTAATGCTGCCGGTTAATAAATGGGAAAATGAATATCAACGTGTAGTGCTTGGCGGTATGACCTGCGACAGCCATGATTATTACGATTCGGAAGAACACATTAATGAAGTGTTTTTGCCCAAGATAGAAAATGAGAATAATGGTAATGATCCTTCCAACAAAGAGCCGTTATATGTGGGATTTTTTCATACAGGCGCTTACCAGGACCAGATCAGCGGATATGGCGGCATAAAACATTGTCTTATTCCCTCACCCAAACATGTAATAGTTGGCTATGACAAGAATGGAAAATTAACAGACTGGTTACATGCAAAACAACAAACGGCACAAAGCATGTTAAAGATCCTCGGATATTTATAACAGCAGTTAAACTTCAAACACCAAATTAAATCTCATTCTTTTTAAAATTAAAACCATGAAAAAAGTTTTTGCTCTTATTATCATCGCAACGGCATTTATTAGTTTTTCAGCTTCTGCGCAAAAGCAGGGCGGAGGAAAAATGGGTTTATCAAAACAGGAATTGATGGACTCTTTAAAAGTATCAGATGCGGTAGCCGATTCTGTTATTGCCGTAAGAACCGAATCAATGACGCAGATGAGAACCATAATGACAGACCAATCGCTTACACAGGATCAGAAAAGAGAAAAAATACAACCGATAAGACAGGAAACAAAAACAAAACTGCAAAAGTTTTTAACCAATGACCAGTTGCAAAAAATGCAGCAGATGGAAATGGATAAAAGAGGAAAAACAGGCGGTGCACATGGTGATGGCGGAAGCAGTAATCAATAATTACGATAGTATCTCTCAATTATATAAATAAAAAAGCTCCTTAACGGGAGCTTTTTTTATTGCAATAACCTGAGCTTTAGGTGTTCTGAATTGAAAATCACACTGGGTAGCATTTTGAAAAACTAAAGTGAACCACATGGGCACATAATACATATAGAATCAAAAACCTTATTACCTTAGTAACCTAACCAATAGTAAACCAATAAACCTTATTACTTTATTTTCAATCAACATGAAAATTGAATATTATAACCTCTACACTCATTTCATTTTAATAACACAAAACAGAATTGCTGCTATTCCTGAAAAGAATCGTGAACGAATAAAAAAATATATCACCGGTATTGCTAATAACAATAATTCAAAATTGTACAGTATATACGCAAATTCTGAACATGTTCATTTCCTTGCTTCACGCAATCCAAAGCTTTCAGAAGAACACTTGTAAATATTGTATAAGGAAACGTTTTAAAGTTTATAAACAACAATAAATTAAACATTTTGCATGGCAGCCATCGGCTTCTGCGTTTTCAGGAAATAAGATAATAAGGTTGTATACAGTTAGCAATGGTTTTTTATTAGGGTAATAAGGTTTGCAAGCTTCATTCTAAACAGCAGGCTGATTTCGGTAAATACAAGGTATAAAAAAGAAATCACCTGGCTTTTTTATACAACTTAAGCTCTATTTTTTTACCAGCGAAACAACAATATTTATTAGAAGGGGAATTCAGGAGCATCAAAACTAACTTTGCAATAACAGTTGTTCTGTTTAAACATTAAACCTGAAATGCATAATATCTCCGTCTTCAACTAAATAATCTTTTCCCTGCACGGCTAACTTTCCTGCATCGCGGCAAGCCGCTTCGCTTTTGTACTTAATGAAGTCTTCATACTTTATTACTTCAGCACGAATAAATCCTTTTTCAAAATCTGTATGAATTACACCGGCAGCCTGTGGCGCAAACATGCCTTTGTGAATTGTCCATGCCCTTACCTCCTGTTCGCCTGCAGTAAAATATGTAGCAAGATTTAATAAATGATACGTTGAACGGATCAATCGTACAACACCACTTTCCTTCAAACCCAAATCTTCCAAAAACATTTTACGGTCTTCATAACTATCCATTGCTGCGATCTCGCTTTCTATAGCTGCACTTATAAAAAGAATTTCAGCCTGTTCGTGCTTCACTGCTTCTTTTACAGCATCAGTATATTTATTCCCGTTGATCACAGATTGCTCATCCACATTACACACATAAATAACAGGCTTTATCGTAAGCAAAAACAAATCATCAACAAACTTTTCCCTGTCCTTTTCATCCACAACAAATGCCCTTGCATTTTTTCCCTGCTCAAAATGTGATTTTAATGCTTTTAATATTTCCAGTCCCGCTGCGGCGTCTTTATCAGTTCTCACCATTTTTTCCAAACGGGAGATTTTCTTCTCCACACTTTCCAGGTCTTTCAACTGCAATTCAGTGTCTATAATTTCTTTGTCACGAACAGGATTAACGCTGCCATCAACATGGATCACATTATCATCATCAAAACAGCGCAGTACATGAATAATGGCATCCGTATTCCTGATGTTACCCAAAAACTGGTTGCCCAGGCCTTCACCTTTGCTGGCGCCTTTCACCAGGCCGGCAATATCTACGATCTCAACGGTTGCAGGCACCACCTTTTGCGGGTGTACCAGTTTTTCCAGTTCAAACAATCTCTCATCCGGCACAGTTATTACGCCTACATTTGGTTCGATAGTGCAAAACGGAAAATTTGCAGCCTGTGCTTTTGCATTGCTTAATGCATTAAATAAAGTTGATTTTCCAACATTGGGTAACCCCACGATTCCTGCTTGCAAAGCCATATAAAAAGCCCCCATCCCCTAAAGGGGAGATTTAAGTTTAAAAAATTTGAGGCGCAAAAGTAATGCTATCGGAATTAATGGAATGTTTCATTTATTTTACGCTCTTATCAAATTCCCTTTAGGGCTGGGGCATGGCACTAAATATTGTATGGGTGGCATTTTTTGTTATTGCATTTATCATTGCGCTTATCAAATGCATTTTTTTAGGTGATACCACCATCTTTAAAACATTGGTGGATGGCATTTTTGATTCTGCAAAATCGTCTGTAACCGATGTTGCTTTTCCGCTTGCCGGCACAATGGTTTTTTTTCTTGGCCTTATGAGCATTGCTGAAAAAGCAGGAGCAATAAACTGGTTGGCGAGAAGATTAAATCCATTCATGAAAAGATTATTTCCTGAGGTGCCGGATGGCCACCCTGTGATGGGAGAAATGGTAATGAACTTCAGCGCCAATATGCTTGGACTGGATAATGCTGCCACACCCTTCGGATTAAAATCAATGAAAAGCCTGGAAGAAATTAATCCGGATAAAGGCACTGCTTCCAATGCACAAATAATGTTCCTGGTGTTGCATACAAGTGGCCTTACCTTAATTCCGCTTTCCATTTTTACTTACAGGATTGCTGCCGGTTCAACCGATGCAACCAGCGTTTTTATTCCGTGTGTTTTAGGAACAGTGATAACAACCCTGGCATCCATCATCATCGTTAGTATCAAACAAAAAATAAGGTGGGACTTTATTCTGGCAGCATGGATGATCGGTTTAATTGCTATTGTTAGTGCGCTGATGGTTGGTGTTTATTACATGAGCCCGGAAACAAAAAATGTTTTTAGTTCTGTAGCGGGCAACCTTATTTTACTGATCATCATTGTGGCAATAATTCTTGGCGCTGTATATAAAAAAGTTTCAGTGTTCGATGCTTTTATTGAGGGCGCCAAAGAAGGCTTTAATGTAGTACTCAAAATTATTCCCTATTTAGTAGGGATGCTGGTTGCCATTCGTGTATTCAGGGATAGCGGCGCTTTGGATTATGTAACAAATGGTATAGCTTACCTTGTAAAATCAGCAGGCTTGAATACAGATTTTGTTCCTGCATTGCCAACAGCTATTATGAGGCCGTTTAGTGGCAGCGGGGCAAGAGGAATGATGCTTGATATTTTTACCAACAAGGCATATGGCCCCGACTCATTTGTAGGTAAGCTCGCCAGTATATTTCAAGGTACTACCGATACAACATTTTATATTCTTGCTTTATACTTCGGAAGCGTTGGAATAAAGAAAGTGCGGTATGCAGTATGGGCCGGGTTAGCTGCAGATATTATTGGCGTGACCGCTGCTATTTTTATCGGTTATCTTTTTTTCAGATAACAATTGCTGTATAAAAAATAAATCGTCTTTTAAAGGCTTCAATTATATTAATTTGCTTACCTAATTCTTGTGCTATGAACACCACAGCATATACAGCAGATGTGTATATTTCTTATGCAGGCAATGATGAGGGTGATGCTTATGAAAACAGTCGCGATGAAATTGTAAAAAAATTATGTGAACAACTGCAACAAAATAATCTCAGGCCTGTTGAATACAAAACTAATGTTGAGTACAAAACAGACCTGAAAGATTTTATGCTCAATATAGCTTATGGCGATTTTGTTATTCCGCTGATAAGCAAAAAATATCTCACGAGCGAGTATTGCATGTTTGAAGCCATCAGTTTTCTTAACAGGAACCCAAAAGATTTTGAAGAAAAAATATTCCCCATTGTATGGCAGGATGCAAATATTTTTTCGGATGATGTGCGCATTGAATATGCTGACTATTGGGAGAATACTCATAATAACCTCAGCAACAAATTAAAAGGTAAAGACCCTTCAAAACTTATTAGCCTTTATGAGAAGCTGAATATGTATAATGAAATATACAACAAAATTGACCAGTTTCTTGCACGCATAGCAGTGCTTGCACAGCCTCCCAATAAAACAATAAAGGCAAGTAATTATCAACCTGTAATTGATGCTATCATTAAAGAAATAAACAAGAAACATCAATCGCGCATGCCGGTACAGGCAACTGCAACAGACAACAATAATGCGCTCTTTCCTCCAATATTAAACAATGCTGATGCTACACAAAATGCGGCCGCACTTGCAAAGGCATCAAACGATTATATAAGCCAGCTTACAAATAAAGTTGATGAAGTAATACTCGACAGTGAAAGCGCTAAAAAAGAATATATAGACATCAACTTTGAAGAAATATCATCAGGCAAAGAGCTCTCGCCGGCAATGAGCAGTTTTATATTTGGCTTAAGAGCAGATAAAACCAAATATGAACCTTTCAGGCAATCATTAATCATAAGTGCATTATCGCTTGGCCTCATAAAAAAATATGATGAAACAAAAGCATTGCTGTTAATAGATTTTGCAAAAGATGATGACCCTGTTTTATCATACAGGGCTTTAACAGGTTTAGTGATCGCTCTTATTGATAAAGAAAATTATATAAGCGCTGATATACAACAAAAGCTGGAACCGCTTCGCGATAATACAAAGATCCAGGTATGTCTTTTAAATATTTATTATTTCATCGGCAACGTAACAGAACTGCACAATGTTTCAAAGTCTTTGCAGAATATTGATTATAGCAAGTTTGAATTCTTTGATAAAACCCAGCACTGGTTCCTTACATTTTATGAAACCAATCCTGTGTTAAAAGAAAATGTTCCGGATAAAAAATTTGCTGCAGACCTGCTTGCTGCTGTTGTGTATCTCGGGCTTGACAGTACAAAATATGCATTGGCATTATTGTATCCAACATTATCAAAAGACGTTATAGATGAGTTTAAAAAGTTTTGCGAGCTTGATAAAACTATCAACTCCATCAGCAATAGTGTGCTGAAAAGTAAATTTTTGCTTGGTGTGGAAGTATCAAAATACCTGCTGGAATTTTACATCTATGCAATTAATAAAAACTATGATCATGTTGTAAATATTATTGAAGACACAGAGCAGCTAAGCAATGGTTATTTATACAAGCTTGTTGTGAATGATATGTACCAGTCTTTATTAAAAGCTAACCAGCTTATCATAGAAAAGAAATATGAAGAAGTATTAGAAGCAATAAAGCCTTTGCTCGAGGATCAGCCCAATAATGTAGACGCATTAATGTTATATGGTTCTGCCAGTTATTACCTGCAGAATTATAAAGATGTGATTCCTGCGTTTGAAAAAGTTTCAGCAAAAGGCATTAATGAAATACAGGTACTTGCTGTTTTGGGCGATGCATATTTTAATATGCTTGATTATAAAAAAGCAATCAACACATATGAAAAGCTGATCCTTTTACAAAACAACATAGCAGCTATTATTAATATCGGCCGCAGTTACCAGTCAATAGAAGAACCGGATAATGCAAAAGCACTTACATATTTTTTGAAAGTGTATGATCTTGAGCCGGCCAATTATTACAACCTGCTTTTAACCGGTGATTGTTATTTAAAAACAGTGCCTGAAAATTTTGATAAAGCGCTTGAGTTTTATCAAAAAGCATTTGATATTGATGCAAACAACATCAATCTTTTAAAAGCAATGGCAAACTGTGCTGCAAACCTTCCTGGTTTAACTGTTGATGTTTGTGAAAAAATATTTTTAAAATGGATTGAGATAGAGCCAAAAGACCCATATCCATATCTCGCTTTGGGAGATTGCTACAGGCAAAAAGCTCCCGCCAATTATGAAAAAGCATTTCAATATTATTGGGAAGGATTTCCGCTGAGCGAAAACAATCCCGCTTTGCTAAAAGCAATGGATGAATGTTTATATAACATCGATACGGTTGATACTGAAAAGTCAGCAGCCATTTACAAAAAATTTATTGAGCTTGATCCGGAAAATCCGTCTGCTTACAATGGCATGGCGCACACTTACATGTTGAATGATCCGCCGGATTATGATAATGCTTTTGATTATTACTATCGTTCATTTTTGTTGAAACCAACGCCTGAACTAATTGAATTGTTATTTGGCTATGGTGCAAAACTGCAACAGCCCGGTGATGAAAAAATAGATAAGCTGTTCACTGGTTATAAAACACTTGCGCCTGAAAGTGCCAAACCTTATTTATCAATGGCGCAGTATTATGCAGAAAAGCTGCAGCCTGATTTTGATAAAGCAGAAAGCATTTATAATGAAGCATTGAAGTTGTATCCTTCTGATAAAAATGTTTTATCTGCATTTGGAAAATTTTACCAGGCCATTCCGCAACCTGATATAAAAAAATCTTTTCAATATCTGAATGAAGCATTGAAACAAGATCCGGATGATTTTCTTACAAAGTTTTATTCAGGATGGGGCAATTTTATTTCAGGGAATTATACCGATGCAAAAAAATGTTTTGAAAGCAGCCTTTCCAATAAAACAGATGAAGGCATCGTGTATCAAAATCTTGGCCACATTGCTTTTATTGAAAATGATATCAATACTGCAAAAGATTTATACAAAAAAAGCCTCGCAAACTTTACTGATAAAAAACAATTCTACGATGCTTCGTTAAGCGACTGGCAATATATTCAACCTGGCAATGCAGATAAAACAGCGTTTGAAAAACTACTGAATGAAGTGATTGAAGAATAAGATAAACAGTATTGCAGCATTAGTTGTTCTGCATTTATCAAAATAAAAATTTAGCCTGGCAAATACTTTTTTCGTTATTGAAGTTTTCTATGAAAATTATTACATGGAACTGTAACATGGCTTTTAGAAAAAAAGCTGAATTTATATTGGCATATAAACCGGATATTCTTATTATTCCTGAATGTGAGCATCCTGATAAATTATTGTTCAAAAATGGTAAAATAAAACCTGAATCCACTTTATGGTTCGGGCAAAATCAAAACAAAGGGCTTGGTATTTTTTCCTATCGTGGCTTTGAGCTTAAAGTGCTGGATGCTTATAACGAAAGCTTTAAAACCATTGTTCCAATTACACTTTCAAAAGGGCAATTGAGTTTTAATCTTTTCGCGGTCTGGGCCAATAATCCAAAGGACGCTGATGGACACTACATAACACAGGTATGGAAAGCTATTCATCATTATGATACAATTATTTCCAATAACAAAACAATACTGATCGGAGATTTTAACAGCAATACAATTTGGGACAAACCAAGAAGAGAAGGCAATCATTCAACTGTAGTAAGAAAACTTGAGGAAAAGGAAATTTTTAGTGTCTATCATAAACATTTTAAACAAACACAAGGCAAAGAAAAACATCACACCCTTTTTATGTACAGGCATAGAGACAAGCCCTATCATATTGACTATTGCTTTGCATCAATTGATATGCTGCAACATTTAAAATCAGTTGAAATAGGCGATTATGATTTTTGGCTTAAATACAGCGATCATGTTCCGCTGATAATAAAGTTTAAAACAACTTTATTGAAAGCGCTACAGTAACTGAAGTTATGTTTAAATTTATTTGTCTCTCTGTTACGCAGGCATGCATCTGCCGCAAGCTTCAATATTTCCTTTCAGCTCTGTATTAAATTCATCCGCTTTCAACAGGTCTTCAAGCAATAAATGCATACGGTAACGCCAGTAATATTTTGGAATAGCAGGAACATTAATGCGTTCGTCATTAGGATTCTGGCGACGCAATGTTTCACTGGTTCCTAATATATCCTGCAGTTGAAATATGCTCCACATTGCAGGTGAATATAAATGCTGAAGCAATATCGCTTTATTTATCCATGGTTCGCAGAAGTAAGGTGCGTTGCCCCACTGCCCCATTTCATAATTAAAGAAGCGTTGCGTTTTTGCCCTGTCTTCTTCCCACCAGCCGCGTATGGTGCTCATATCATGCGTTGAAGGTGTAACCACACTTAAATACGGTGCATCATTCGGGTGGAAAAATTCCCTGTCTGTTTGTTTTGGCATGCGCTGAATTTCCAGGCTTAACAAGCCAAGTTGTTTCATTACATCAGGCACAGAACCCGGAACAAGCCCAAGGTCTTCACCGCAAATAAGCATGTTGGTTGAACGCTTTAATGCGGGCAATTTTTTCATAGCCTCTTTCATCCAGAACGTATCCTGCCTTCTGAAGAAATAATCAACATACAGGTCTCTCAACTGGCTTTGTGTATGGCCGTCGAGGTATTGAAATGATTTGGTTGATTCAACAGAAAAACGAAAATGAAATTGCTGCGCATTTGAATTTTCTACTTCAAACAAAATAACATTGCTTACAAGGTCAAACAGCTTTTGTTTAATCCAGTTATCATGTTCGCTCATTTCAAATGCGGCAAAATGTTCTTCAATTTTGCGTTGTGTTGAATATTCTTCCAGCAAAGTATAATTGCCGTTACCATCACTTTGCAGGTAAATTTCTTTGAAATGATCCGCTTCGCTTCCCGCTACATCATACAACAATTGGTCTGTAATAAATGGCTTTGTATAACGGCTGTAATCAAACCAGATATTTTTCTGGTTGAATTCATGCACATGAACAGGAATGCAGGGTTCAAAATGCCCCATGATACCTTCAACCGCATCCATTGGAATACTCCAGATACGGAAGAAACCAAGAATATGATCTATACGAAATGCATCAAAATAATAACTCATTTGCTCAAAGCGCTGGCGCCACCATGCAAAATCACCTGCTTCCATTTTCTGCCAGTTGTAGGTTGGGAAACCCCAGTTCTGTCCTTTGATTGCAAAGTCATCGGGCGGTGCGCCGGCCTGTAATTCCATGTGAAATAATTCAGGGTGTTGCCAGGCATCGGCGCCATAACGGTAAATGCCGATAGCTATATCACCTTTAATGATCACACCGCTTTCGTGTGCATACGCAGCAGCATCCTGCAATTGCAAATGCAAATGATATTGCGCAAAGCAATGTATCAGCACCGCATCTGCTGTTGATGCATGATCAAATAAAGCTTCGGCTTCAGTTGCATCGTAAATATTATTCGAGCTCCAGTTATTGAAATCAGCTGTATTGTTCAGATCGCGGTAATAACAAAAAGCAGCATATGGTACCAGCCAGTGTTTATTGTTTTTGTAGAATGATTTGAAGCCAGGTGAAGCAAATGTTTCTTTTTTCTGCAAAGGATAAACCCGCTCAATCAATTTCCATTTCAGTTTAGTCACTGCTTCATAATCCACTGCATCTTTCTGATTGAGTTCTTCTCTTTCAGATTGCAGATCAGCCAACAGTTTTTTATTTTTTACTTTTACAAGCGCTTCGGGATTCAAATACATTGGGTGCAATGCAAATGCAGAGATAGCCGCATAAGGATAAGAATCAGCCCATGTGCCCGTTGCATTGGTATCGTTAACAGGAAGTATCTGTATTAATTGCAGGCCGGTTTTTTTAGCCCAGTCGACCAATAATTTTATATCTGCAAATTCACCAACGCCCCAACTCTTTTTGCTTTTTAAACCGAACACAGGAATGGAAACGCCCGCACCTTTCCATGTATAATCAGGTAACATAATAAAGCCATCATTCGCAATAGCAATTTTATTTTTTGCAGCCGCATGCGCATGAAAAAGAATACGGTTATTGCCTTCTTCATAGCGAACAAATTTTTTGTTCACTGTGTCATAAATTCCGTATTTGTATGCAAGCGGCAGATCAGCTTTGGAAAGATCAAGCGCAACACTATGGTACTCTTCGTCAGGTTTCCTGCTTAATAAAACAGGGGTTGCTTCATTCCACGAACCTGTTTCAGCAGCAGAACCTGAAAGGCAGATTGTCTGGCCTTTCCTTAATAAAGGCGCTTTAATTCTAAAGATGTGTGTGTATGATTTCGGCTCCTTTGTCTTTACTTCCGTCAGATTGTTTTTCAACAACACATTTTGAAAAGGCTCTGTGTAAAATGCGTTGTCATAATAACCCGCATGATTCCATGAATCAGCTATCAGCACTTCATCATATTTGAAAAGATCGGGCGTTAATACTTTATCCATTCCCCAGTCAAACACCGATGAATTATCTGTACTTTTTAAAACATAATTGTATTCAATTCCTTCAGCGGGCACTGAAGATGCAGGCATATCAAAAGAAACAACCCATGTATCTTCATTCAGGTATTGCATTTCAAGCGCTTCATCCGGGTTGTTATTGCCGAACATTTCATGATTGCCGGTAATGTAAATTGATTCGCCCGGCTTTGTATGAAATTTAAGCTGAAAAAGCAGTTTGGTAACTTCCGCTGTTTTACCAACTGCCTTTTTTGTTTTTGTTGTTTTTGCAGGTAAAGTTTTTTCTTTTGCTTCAGTAACAACATCCTCTTTAATATTTTTTGTGGCTGATTTTTTTACCGCAGGTGCAGCAGCAGCTTTCTTAGCCGGTGCAGAAGCAGCCTTTTTAACAGCCGCTTTTTTTGGCTTCGCCTTTGCGCTTTTTTTCGTCTTTACAGCTTTTTTTTCTGATGCTGCAGGTTTATCATTTTTATCTGGAGTGTTGGAAGTATTACCAGAAATAATTTCCTGTTCGTTCGTGTTCTGTTGTTCAGTTGTCAAAAGGAAAAATTTTAATTAATTAAAATACAAGCTGGTTCAATCATTAGAAAAACATCGGACGGCGAAAATAAATATTGTGTACTTAATACACAAATCTAAAATAGAGCTCTGTATTTTGATATTATAAGCTCACTTCTTTTACAAAATATTCCTGTGGGAAAAGCGAATGATTTATAGTTGCATCTTTAGTAAATATTCCATAAACAGTACTGCCGCTACCGCTCATTGAAGCATACAGTGCGCCTGCATTGTACATTGTTTCTTTTATATTTTTTATAGCCGGATATTTTTCAAAAGCAACAGGCTCAAAATCATTCTTCAACCCTTTCCATTCTTCAACAGGTTTATGTATGATATTGCTGATTTTATCTTCATTTGAAAATTTAACCTGGCTGAAAGCCCAGCTTGTACTTACATGAATTCCCGGGTTTACCAGTAAAAATTTATATCCTGGTAAATTTAGTTCGACAGGATTCATTATTTCTCCGCGGCCATGAGCAATACAAGGTTTATTAATGATAAAGAAAGGGCAATCACTGCCTAATGTAAGTGCATAATTCCGCAGTTTGTCTTCTGATATTTTAAGATTGAATTTATTATTCAACAACATTAACATGAACGCACCGTTTGAACTGCCGCCGCCCAAACCGGCGCCTGCAGGAATAACTTTATGCAAACAAATTTTTACAGCAGGCAACTGCGGAAAATCTTTCTTTAATAATAAATATGCTTTTATGCAAAGATTGTCTTCATCATTGCCTTGTATTGTAGTGCCGGAAATAAGTAACTCGTAAGTTTTTAATTTGTTTGTTGATTGAATTACTTCAAGTACATCATAAAAAGGCAAAGGATAAAATACTGTTTCAAGATTGTGATAACCATCCGCTCTTTTGTTAAGTACATTTAAGCCGATGTTGATCTTGCAATTGGGGAAAACTATCAAAATATAAAACCTTATTTACGTTTGTTGATCTCATCTCTTATTTCAATTGCCCGTATGTAATCTTCATGTTCCAAAACATCGTTCAGCAATTTCTGTAATTCTTCAAGACTTAGTTTTGAAAGATCCTGGTAAGATGATGATGTAACCGCATCTTCAACAGGAATATCAGTTTTTTTCTGTTTGCTTTCATCTTCCATCAAAATACCTGCATTCTCAAGAATGTTCTCATACGTATAAATGGGGCAACCAAATCTTACTGCAAGTGCCAGGGCATCGCTGGTGCGGCTGTCAATTTCAACGGTATCGTGTTCGTTCACGCAAACAAGCTTTGAATAAAAAATGCCTTCCTGCAGGTCGTTTATAATTATTTCCATTAACTCTACATTAAAGGCATACATAAAGTTTTTCATCAGGTCGTGTGTAAGCGGCCGGCTGGGTTGCATTCTTTCCAGCGCCACAGCAATTGCCTGCGCTTCAAAACCGCCGATTACAATGGGCAAACGCCTTAAACCATTCACTTCTCCCAATACTACTGCGTAAGAATGTGTTTGTGTAATGCTATGTGATAATGCTACTATTTCAAGCTCTATTTTCTTCATGTAAAAAAATTCCTCTCTTAAAAAACAAAAATAAAGATTTCAATTTACTTACTTAACCTTGCAGCAACCAGTAACAAATAAAAATAAATAATAATGCAGATTATTTTTATTATTACTAATTGTGCATTATCATGCAGGCCTGTATGAATATTTTTTTAACCGGCGCAACAGGGTACATAGGAAATAATCTTGCCAAAAAACTTGCCGGTGAAGGCAACACTATTCATGCTTTGTGCCGCAATATTAAAACTGAAGTTTTACAACATCCCAACATAAAAATTTTTAATGGGGATATAACAGATGTTCCTTCTATTAAAAATGCAATGCAGGGTTGTGAACAGGTATACCATCTTGCTGCATTTGCGCGCGTGTGGTCGAAAGATCCATCCGTTTATTATAAACTGAATGTTGAAGGTGCGCGCAATGTGTTTGATGCTGTACGGGATTTGAGCATAAATAAAATTGTATTCACTTCTACCGGAGGCGTGCTTGGGCCTTCGGGCAATCATCCCGTAAGAGAAAGTGATGAAAGAATCGGTAAGCCCTTTACAGAATATGAAGAAAGCAAAACACAGGCTGAAGAATTATGCCGGGAATATTGTAACAAATACAATATGCATATCGTAATAGTGAATCCGCCGCGTGTTTACGGGCCCGGCATTATTACGGAAAGCAATGCAGTTACAAGATTGATCAATTTGTACATGAAAGGTAAATGGAAATTTATGCCGGGGGATGGCAAACGTACAGGCAGCTATGTATACATTGATGATGTGGTGAATGGGCATATTTTAGCCATGCAAAAAGGAAGAGCAGGTGAACGCTATAACCTTGGCGGCGTGAACGCTTCTTATATAGAATTTTTTGCTTTGCTTGCCAGGCTTACAGGTAAAAAAACTTCTTTAATAAAATTTCCGGTTAATGCCATGATGTTTGCAGGCAATGCGTTGCAGTTATATGCAAAAATTACCGGCAGGCCTCCATTACTTACACCACCATGGATAAGAAAATATTATTACGATTGGAATGTAAGCAGCGACAAAGCGATTCAGGAACTTGGCTATACATTTACACCACTTGAAGAAGGTTTAAAAAAAACAATAGACTGGCTAAAAAATAACCCGCAGTAATGAAAATGTTTACACTTATAACAGGCTCCGGCGCCGGTATTGGAAAAGCCCTGGCAGTAGAATGTGCTTCAAAAAAGATGAATTTATTGCTGGTGTCGCTCGCTGGCATAGAACTCGAAACCACGGCAAGCGAAATTAGGGCCGCTTACAATATTGAATGTTATACTTTGGGTATTGATCTGAGCAAACCTGAATCTTTCTGCAATGTTTATAAATGGGTGAAGGAAAATAATTTCAGCATCAATATTCTTATTAATAACGTAGGCATTGGAAGCAAGGGAAATTTTGAGCACACAGAAACAGCGTTTAACGAAAAACAGTTACAGCTAAATATTCATGCAGTAACCATGCTTACACGACTGTTTCTGGATGAATTAAAAGCTAATGCGCCATCCCATATAATGAACACAAGCAGTATGGGCGGGTTTTATACAATTCCCGGCAAAACTGTTTATTCAGCGTCCAAAGCATACATATATTTTTTCAGCCGCTCTTTAAGACTTGAATTAAAACAGCACAATGTTATTGTAAGTGTTTTGTGCCCCGGCGGAACAGACAGTAATCAAAACACAATTGCTATTAACTCAGAACTAAAAGGCGTTGCAAAACGATCCATATTAATGCCTGAACATGTTGCCAAAGAAGCTATAGATCAAATGCTGAAAGGCAAAGCGCGGATTATTCCCGGTTTTATAAATAAAGTGTCTTATCACATAAGCAGGCTTGTACCAGAGTTCATTCAACAGATGATTATTTCAAATGCTTTTAAGCATGTAGAAAAACATAAATATTAATGACGTTTGAATTTATACTGTAACTTTCTCCCTCGTTAACTGCACGTTTAAACTAAAACATATTTTATGAAAAAAACACTGTTTGCCTTGCTATCAGGTGCATTGCTGTTTACCGCATGTACCAAAACAGAAAATACTGATCAATTGAATTCCGCTTCGGTAAGCGATGCTCAACAATCGCAACTGCAAACACCGCAACAAATAAATGCTATCATTTATCAATCGTTGAACAATAAAGGCAGCTTTAACTGGAGTGATGCTTCTACAATTACTGTATACAGTGCTGTATTGCAAAGCCAGGATCACATGGTTTCAATCGGCTATAAACCCATTGATGAAACTGATGTTGACAATCGCATTGCACAGATAAATATTCATGATAAAAAATGGACAGATGCAAAGGCACAGGTGATACAATTAATTCTGCAGGAAGAAAAAGCAATGCATCCGCAATTAAAGGCTTCAGATATTGAAGTATGGAAAGAAAATAAATTGCCTGTAATTGATGTAAAGATTGATAATCCCAACACCATAAAAGTGTTGCGCAGCAGCGGGCTTATCCGTTATGTGGAACCGATGGGTTACGAGCCTGAAGATTATGACCAGGAAATGTATAACCAGCTGGAAGCCGACCTTGGCGCGGGCTGCGGAGGTTACGTAGGCAATACAAACCTGAAGGTTGGCACCGATTATACAAACATTACACCCAATGCAAAACAATCATGGAATTATACTTATCATAATATTCCGCAGGCATGGAATACAAGTACCGGTGCAGGAATAAAAATTATGGTGATCGATACAGGTGTTAGTCCTGACCAAAATAATATGAACAGCGATTTTAACCAGGGGCTTTCATCAGGCAGGACCTTGCAAAAAATATTTACGTTGCCCGGAGCTACAAGTGCAGATGATGTTTGCGGACATGGCACTGCAATGAGCAGTACAGCAACAGCGCCAAGGTGTACTGACGGCAATTCTGTTGGCGTTGCATACAACAGTAACCTTCTTATTTGCAAAGCGGTGAATGATGTTATTATTGACAATGGAGATGAAGTAAAAGGTGTTTCGGATGCTTATACAGATGCCGGTGATGATACAAGTGTTAGAATAATCAGTCTTAGCATTGGCCGTCTTACAAATTCTTCTCAGATTAAAGATGCCATCAACTATGCATACAATAAAGGCAAGCTGATGTTCTGTGCAGCAGGAACGTCAACTGATTTTACTTCAAAATTTGTGGGTGTTATTTTTCCTGCAACATTACCACAGGTGGAAGCTGTTACCGGGGTTAAAAACGGTAATACATTAGCTGCCTGCGGCGATTGCCATAAAGGCAAACAGGTTGAATTTGTAATAGTGATGGAAAGAACCAGCGATAAAGGAACGCCTTTGTGTAATGCAATGAGTGGCGATGTGCCGAGCACTGTTGGTGGTTCATCAGTAGCTACTTCAAGCTCTGCAGGTATTGCGGCGTTGGTTTGGAGTGCGCATCCGACAGAAACAAGAGACCAGATATTAAACAGGTTAATTACAACGGCAAGTTCTTATCCGAATAAGAATAAAAATTTTGGATATGGAAAACTGAATGCGCTGGCTGCAATTACACAATAAGTTTTGCAACACTAACATTGAAATGTGTTTCGCTTTACCGGAAATGAAAATCGTCATGCCACGAATCATTTCGGCGCTCAAAGCAAAGAATGAAAAGCAAAATTCTCATACCTGATGGAGCTGACGTTTTAGACAACGGTCCTTTTTATCATGGAACAAAAGCAGATTTGCAGGTTGGCGATTTGCTGACAGCAGGATTCAGGTCGAATTACAAACCTGAAGTCATAATGAATCACATTTATTTTACGGCTCTGGCTAATGGTGCGGGTCTTGCCGCGGCCCTGGTTGAAGGTGATGGGCGCGAACGTGTTTATATCGTTGAACCGACAGGAAGTTTTGAGAATGATCCGAACGTTACGGACAAAAAATTTCCGGGCAATCCAACACGCTCCTATCGCAGCCAGGCACCATTAAAAATCGTAGGCGAAGTAACAGATTGGGTTAGGCAAACACCTGAAGAACTACAAAAGTGGCGCGAAAAACTGGCAAATCTCAAAGCGGATTCAAGAGCAGAAATCATTAATTAATTTCTGAAAAGCCCTTTATTCACTAACACTATTAAAAAATAAAAACGAGATGAGTAAGATACCTGCAAAACATAGACATTTATACTATAACAGGTAGCAAACTTTGCCGTGATGTATAAAAACCCGTTCTTTAATGCGATGATGACGTACGCAGAAATTTTACCGGTAGGTTTGATTGTAACATTTATCAGTTCATTAATTTTAAAACGGGAAGCACAATAAATAAAAACAATTTAATAATAAACAACCATGAAAAAAGTAACAGGTATTGGCGGCATTTTCTTTAAATGCAAAGACCCGAACGCAATGAACGAATGGTATAAAACACATCTTGGAATCGACGCAGGTCAATATGGAGCAAGCTTTGAATGGCTGCAGGCAGACGACGCTACAAAAAAAGGGCTTACCCAGTGGACCACTTTTAAAGAAACAACAAAATACTTTGAGCCTTCAACAAAGGATTTTATGATAAACTACAGGGTAGATAACCTGGAAGCGCTTGTAGAGCAACTTAAAAGTGAAGGAGTAACAATTACAGACACCATCGAGGATTCTGAGTATGGCAAATTTGTCCATATTATTGATCTTGAAGGCAACAAGGTTCAGCTTTGGGAACCTAAGGATGAATAAATAATCGTTCAATTAATAGCCTTTTGTGAAGGTTTGAAACCACATCGCTTCAAACTGAAAAGAATTATAATAGCATGACTTACATAAAAAAACCTTTGCCCGACAGTAAAGGTTTTTTTTATCACACGAAGTAACATTTAGCTGCCAACAGTAAAGCTTACTGCAGCGCTGAACCCGCTTTTACCTGCAGTGTTTTGAGCCAGTACCTGAACAGTTAGTTTAGTACCCGCGGCAATTACGTTATGCAACACTTCCCGCGTAATACCGTCCGGAATTACAATAGCTGGTCCGTTCAGCGTAATGTGCGTTTCAGCGATGGTTGCGTTGGTAGTCTCGCCCGTAAAAATTACCCAGCAATAACTGTCCGCACCCTGCACAGCCGGAATTATCAGGCGAAGCGCCGCTGCATTACCCGAAACAGCAGGCGCATTGGGCGTTGCCAGCACCACGGCGCGGTTGCGGCTGTTGCTGGTAGCTGTAAAACCGGCGGCTTCAATAGTGGCTGCATTGCCATTGGCAATTCCATTTACATAAACAGCTTCGGTATGCAGCAAGCCATCAAGCGCGGTATCGGCAATTTCGTACTCGGTTTTACCGGCAGCACCCGTTCATGCGGTTGGCATAAGCAAGCTCCAGGCGGGTAGCTGCCGTGTTTAATACAGCAGGTGTAACCGTTGGTGATGGAAATGTTGTAGTAGCAGCGGCAATTTTGGCGGAAACATTGTGTGCAAGTGATGCCATTTCTATGGCATTCATCCTGTTCCAGTTCATTAGAAAAACGATTGGTTTAGACATTTGAAATTTATTTTAGAGTTATAAAATGAACAGGAAAATTAAAATATTTAAACAAATAACAAAAAATATTAATGGAAATGATGCTTTCTGGGCTGAGTTAGCAAACTTAGGAGTTGAGTTTATAAACTCGTATCTCGAGTTAGTAAACTTATGAGCTGAGTTTGGTAACTCGTGCTTTGAGTTAGTAAACTCGAAGGCTAAGTTTGGTAACTCTTGAGTTGAGTTTGTAAGATTGGGAAATGAGTTGCGGAAATACAGATTGCGGATAATGAGTTTGCGAAATAGAGTGGCGTATATTTGAGAGTGGGTGGTAATTTTACCGGACAACTTCAAACGATGAAACCACAATTAAAATATATAGAATTAAAAACTGGTTTTGCACATAATGGACCAGCCTGGATTGGCTATGTTGACTTTTCAAAGTCTGGACAAACCATGTATTTCAATGGAAGAGCACTTAAAGGAAATGGACATGGAACATGTTCAGATATTGTAACAAGAGAAATTTTTTGGGTGACTGGAATTAAAAAAAATGGAGAAGATAGACATTGGCTTGGAAACGGTAAGATACAAATTGATAAAGCTGCTATTCAAGAATATTTAAATGTTTCAGGCTTAGAAAATCTTGACACAAAAAAATATATCGTTGTTGGCATTCCTAAAACCGACAAAACAAAGTTTACTGAAATTGAGAACAGCAAGCTTAATGAATACGACGACAATAATAAGTATGAAGATTTAGAAGGTTTAACTATTGATGATTTAGAAATAATCGTTTCAGAACTTAAAGACAAAGAAAACAAGACCAATGCTAACAACGGACTTAAATTTTATATGACCAAAAGACTTGAAGCAGAAAGAAAGTTGATGGAATTAAAGAGTTCATAATAAAAGCAAAAAACGAACAGGCATCAAAAGTATTTTCTCGCCATTGCCGGTGTTCTTCACCGGCAATGCTTCTTAATCCGAATACATTAATTCGCATGGCACCTGCACTATATAAAATCCCATTAGACAATAAAAAATTACGCATTATTGCGGTTATGTATAATTACTGTATTGTTACACATCATTACCCTATGGTAAAGGCGCATATACTGCTTAGTAACTGCTGCAATGTTGCGTTCAACTTACGTTCATCCTTCGTCTTTGCTGCGTCTTTTCAGGAGAAATAATAACGGAAATCAGGGAGGAAAAAACAGGGTATGATTTGGCAAAATAAACACAAAATCTGCAAAAGGTTATATTGCCTGCGCAAATAAAAACATACACACGCTGTCACAGGGATTTTTATGTCATTAAGGTATATTGTGTAAGGCAACAGGTATTTCTTACCATTCCCGGTGTTCTTCACCGGCAACATCTATCAAAAAAATCCGCTGTGAATTGCTCTCAGCGGATTTCTGTTTTAATCAATACAGTAAATATTATTTAATGGTTCTTCAAATTATTTTGAAATTACAATTTTTGTTTCCTGTTTTCCTGTTGAGTAAACAATTACAGCATTGTAAATTCCGCTTTGCAGGTTATGCGTGTTTATATGAAACGATTGTTTGCCTGCCTTCAAATTTCCCCATGCAACATCTTTTACTTTTCTGCCTGTTGCATCATAAATACTTATTGAGGCATTGCTAACATCATCATTCAGCATAAAAGAAATTACAACGTCATCGCTCGCAGGATTGGGATATACATTTACTGAAGGAATATTATTGTTTATACTTTTTGCTGTTGCCAGGTCTTCATCATCCATTCCCTGCAAACTCATGCCTGTAGCGCCGCCATATCTTGCAGCATAAATGTCGTAGCTGGTTGTATTGCTGTTCCTGCTATCCTGCCAGCAGGTAATAGCAAACCCCTTTGTTGAAGCAATCATGTAAGGCACTTCGTGATCAATATTGGTATTGTTTACCATTACAGCCACGCCGCCGTTCTGCCATGTTGCAACACCTGCTGCTGTGTAATGTTGCGAATAAATAGGATAACCACTGGTTGAAAAACTTCTGCTGGTATTGTATGTAATAATAAAACCTGTTCCACCATCTGGAACAACCGAGGTATTATATTGTGAGCCGGAAGTGGTGTTATCAACAGTAATACCTGCTGCACCCCATAAAATTTTGCCTTTGGTGTTCAGGTGCTGTACAACAGCTTTTAAGTTCACAGCAGAAGCCAAAAATATTCCGCCTTTGCCATCAGGTAGCAGATCCGGTGTTTGTGTATAACCGCTGCTGAGATTTGTAGTATTAACACCACCTGCAGTCCAAAGTATGTTACCGTTAAGATCAATTTTTTGAACATTCAGATTTATTATTGAACCTGAGCTGGTAAGAAATGCAGTAAAAACTGATGAAGTTGCCGCATCATAAATTACCCTGGTATCCGGACCCTGGTTAGCATACGCGTTTGACATTTGCAAACCGTTGCTGCCCCATATATTAGAACCATTGGCTGCAATCCTTTGCAGGTAATAATAATATACCCCGTTGACCAAACCTGAAAATCCTGCAACTGCAGTACCGTTGCCCGTACTTGTAATTATTGTGCGGTAACCATTAGTGCCGCTAACAGATATTAATGGTACGCCTGTTGATCCCCATACAAGATTGCCATTTGCATCTATATGTTGTGCGTAGTTAAAATAGGTATCCTGGTAAGCCTGCCATGTTACAAAAACACCGCCGCTGCCATCAGCGCTTATGCCGTCCTGTGTAGGGTCTTCCACCCAACGCATACGTGCATCGGGAGCATCAGTAATCCTTACTCCGTTGCCCCACAACAATGCTCCTGCAGCATTAATATGTTGCGCCCAAAGTTGGTTGGCGCCGCCGATAACCGATATTTCCATAACAATGATAGCACCACCACTGCCATCGGCAACAATGGTAGAATACACTGAACCTGTACTAACATCTGTTGGAGCAAAAATGGGTATTCCGTTTGCTGCCCATGCTCTCTTTCCTTTCACGTTAATTTTTTGCGCATATATTGCTGATATGGGAAGGTTCCGTTCATCAACCCAGGTGAAGATGGCACCGCCTGCTCCGTCAGTGCAGGAACGTGCATAATACTGCGAATGTGGGGCTGTACAAACAGGATTGCGTACAAGGCTGTCTTTATTCCATTGCGAAAAACTATCAGCAGTTATTAATAAGAGTAAGAAGAAGTAAGTGTGTTTCATAAGTACAATATTTTGTACTGTAAAATTCACAAACACATAGCGCGTTGTCAATCCTCATTTTGAGTGATAGGGATGCAAAGCATTTAAATATTGTCAGAGGTTAGTTATTTGAAACCAACTTGTATCATGTCGAGGAACGAGACATCTCTACTTATTCATACTGTTTAAATTTCCGGAGATCTCTCCTTACGTCGAGATGACGTGAAAGAATTTTCATCTGCTTCCAAAATATTGTCAGTGAAACTCCGTGTATTACTCCGGGCAACTCTGTGGTTAAAATTTTACCACTGAGTTTAAGTAGTGTTTGCATAGAGTTACGCAGCGTTTTAATACCACTGAGAGTAGCACTATATGTTATAATGAAGAAATGAAAGACATCCTCACACAATCTTTTCGTTCAAAGCTTTTGCAATAGCTTCCTTACCGCAATTAACATGAAGTTTCTGATAAATATTTTTAAGATGCGAACGGGCTGTATCAAATGCAACATTTAATTCAGCAGCGATCATTTTTATTGTATATCCTTTATTCAATAACTGCAATACTTCCGTTTCGCGTGGTGTAAGATTGTATTTATTGTTTTGTTTTTGCTGGAATGTATTCAACACTTTTTTTGCAATAGCAGGAGACATTGGTGCGCCTCCGTTCAATACTTCCTGTATAGCATCAAACAACTTTGACGGTGGTGTTTTCTTTAGCAGATAACCGTTTGCTCCTGCACATAAACACTGAAATAATTTTTCATCGTCTTCAAATACGGTGTACATAATTACAGCAGTATGCGGGTTTGCTTCTTTTATCATTGTTATGCCTTCAATACCTGAATGGCCGGGCATATCAATATCCATTAACACAACATCAGGATGATAATTTTTCGCGATTGCACCAGCTTCATTACAATTATTAAAATCAGCAAGCACTTCATAGCCTGGTTCTTCATTCAATAGATATGATAATGACTCACGCAAACGGTCGTTGTCTTCAAACAAAATAATTTTTATAGCCACGCAACTAAATTACTGCTTAATAAAAAACCTGCATATCACTCATTTGAGTAGTTAGCTTATAAAAGGCATAAAAATTTTAATTGTTGTTCCACTGTTGTTTGATGCTATATCACAAGTGCCTTTGTATTTATTGGTGCGTGCATAAATATTTTTAATACCGTTGCGTGTTGTTTGTGCAGTTGCATCAAAACCTTTTCCGTTATCTTTTATCATCATAAAAAAAATATTCCTCTCCTGTCTCAATTCTATTTGCACCAACGTTGCCTGTGCATGTTTGTAAATATTATTCACCGCTTCTTTGAATATAAAATATATTTCCCGGCGCTGTTCCATACGCAGCTTTTGATGCGTAAGCCTTTCATCAAAAAATAATTCATAGTGAATGTTTGCTGCTTCAAACAGTTCTGCAGCATAACGCCGCATGCGTGCAGCCATTTGTTCAAAGCTGTCGTTGGTTGTGTTAATACTCCATACAATATCATCTAATGACTGGCTTGATTTATTTACTTCTTCAGTTATGCGTTTTAAAAAACCTTCTGCTTTCTTTGACTGATTAATATTTGATGAACTAAGCGTTGCAAGTATATTGATGTTTGTAAGCGCAGAACCAATATCATCATGCAAATCTGTTGCAATGCGGTTTCTTACTTCCAGTACATTAAGCAATTGCCGGATGCGGTATTTATACAAAGAATAAATAACAATAATTATTGCGATTAAGCCCAGCAATATAAACCACCATGTTTCCCAAAAAGGATAAGCAATGGAAAATGAAAGTGTGGCAATGTTGCTTGTCCATCCTCCGTCTGCTGTTTGTGCCTTTACTGAAAAATGATAATCACCCGGTGCAAGATTTGAAAAGCTTACCTGTCTTTGCTTTCCCAAAGCATTCCATTCATTTGTGTTTGTATTCAGCTTGTAAAAATATTTATCCTGTTTGCCATTGATAAGATTCGCAGTTGAAAATTTAATGTTGATATTGTTTTGATCATGCGCAAGCTTCGAAGGAGCATTTAAATCAAGCGCTTTGTTCTGCACATCTGCTGCTGTGATAAATATTTTTGGTTTGTTGTGCTGAACAAGCCATTCATCCGGAATAATGCTATACAAAGAATGTTCAGTTGCAAAATATATTTTATTATCAGCAGCATTGTAATGCACAGCATTTACAGCTTCGTCTGATAAATTATAGAAACCGTTGAAGCTGACTATTTTTTCTGAAGTAAGATTGATACAACTCAAACCATTTCTTGTTGCAATCCACAGCCAGCCATTTGCATCAACATCAAGATCGTGTATAATATTTCCTGCTAAGCCTGATTGGATGTTGAATTTTTTAAACTCATTTTTTACAATATCATATTTCACTAATCCTGATGAAGTGCCAAGCCATATATGACCTTTATGATCTGTATAAATTGAATTGATCTCACCATTGTCAAAATCTGTATTGTATGCCGGCGGAATCAGCGTAAATGAATCTTTTAGCCTGTTATACTTTGCAAGGCCAATACCATGCGGGCCTCCCATCCATAAATTTCCATACTCATCTTCATCAACAGAAATAGGATAGCTGAGTGGAAAATATTTACTGCTATGCCTGCCGTAAATTTTCACCGCGCCCGTTTTTAAATCATATGCAGCTACACCTTTGCCTTCACCCAAACCAATCCAAAAAATATTTTTACTGTCTTTAAACTGAATTGTAATGGGCAATGTATTTATCCATTCAAAATTTTCAGGAAATGCAAAACGATCGTGCCGGTCACTATTTATATTCCACTTGTATAAGCCTTCCTGTGTGGCAACTGAATAAACGTTTTTTTCAAAAATTTTTATGCTCCACACATCATTCAACGTTGCATTTTTATTCCATAATTCATTTTTCCATGAAGTATCATTGTTATAAAAAAAACCTGCACCATTGGTAGCTATAAAAACTTTATTGGCATTTGAAGAAACTGCTTCAAGCTCAATGTTCTCTTTTGTTTTATTGTTTGATTGCGGAAACGGAATAATATCAAGATAATTTTTTGCGAGTGTGTATTTGTATAAACCATTTGCAGCGCCTATCCATATATTTCCTTCATCATCATTGAAAGTGCATGTTGGTTCTTCATTTGCAAAAACAAAGTTTTTTTGAAAAGAGTTCTTTTCAGGTTGCAATGGATCTTGCCAATATAAAAGTCCGCCACCGGATAAAATGCATCCAACAAGACCATCATTAATAAAATCAAGATTGCAGTTGTAATAAAACTGTTGCTTTCTAAAATCATTTCCAAGGAAAAATGCGCTTATGCTTTTTGTTGAAGAATTGAAATAAAAAATACTGTCAACCTGGTACTTAATAAAATAGGCGTTTTCATTTTTATCAAAACATACATCTCTTACTGCAGCAGAAGTTTTATAAAGAAAATCAAAAGAATTGTTTTGAAGTTCAGATAAGGATATGATCTTTTTTTGTTCCGGTAAATAAATAAAATAATTAGAGTTATCAAAAAAAACCGTTTGAAAAATAACCTGCCCATTTGTAAGCGGCCTGATCTTTATGATGTAAATAAATGAACTTCCCTTCATTGGTTTTAAAGGCTGTTTCCATGATTGAATAATGTGAAGATTTGTATCAAGTTCATATAATTTAGTTTGCGATGCTGCCCAAATATTTTGGTGGGCATCTACAGCCGTTACGATAAAATTATTTTCAAATGGGAATGCGTTTGGAGGGGCATGTATCAACAGGTTTTTAAAAATATTTTTATCAGTATAAAAAATGCTCAGGCCTGTTGCATCTGCAATCAGTATGCGATGATGAGGTAGGTTGATGATCTTCCTGATATAATTACCGGGCAATGAATTGCTATCTTTTGTGTGATAGTAATTTTGAAATTCAACGCCATCGTATTTGCTCAACCCATTCGTAGTTCCTATCCAAAGAAAACCATCTTCATCCTGGCAAATGGAAGTAATAACTGCATCCGGCAAGCCATCTTTTAAGCCAAGATGCTCAGCTTTTTTTTCATTAAGCGTTTGCGAAAAAACATTGAAAGCACTAAAAGTGAAACATAAAAATATCAGTAATTTCTTGCTCATGAGCAAGTATAAATTTGAATACCAAGATACCTGTAAAAATGATTCGCATATTCAGGAAAAAATATCATTTCAAATGCATTAAACAAACATCAAAACATGATTGAAGTGAAAATAAAAAACCCAATGCTTTAAACATTGGGTTTCATTTATCAGACAATAAATTAATTACTCCTGTGGTTTTATTTGATTTCCGGTTTAGGCATTAAAGCTTTGCGGCTTAATTTAAACTTGCCTGTTTTTGGATCAAGTCCTACCAATTTTACTTTAACCATATCACCTTCGTTTAAAACACCTTCCATAGTTTCAAGGCGTTTCCAGCTTATTTCGCTGATGTGTAACAATCCTTCTTTTTTCGGAAGAAATTCAACAAAAGCGCCATAAGGCTGAATGCTTTTTACTTTGGCTTCATACACTTCACCAACCTGCGGTACAGCAACAATTCCTTTCACCCATCTCAAAGCTTTTTCAACACCTTCTTTACTGGCAGAGAAAATGCTAACCTCGCCAAAGTTTCCAACTTCTTCTATGTTTATAGTAGTGCCGGTTTCTTTTTGTATCTCCTGTATCACTTTACCACCGGGCCCGATAACTGCACCTATAAATTCTTTCTCAATTATTAGTTTTTCCATGCGTGGTGCATGAGATTTAACTTCAGGTCTTGCAGCTTCAACGGCTGCATACATTGCATCAAGAATATGCAATCTTCCTTTGCGTGCCTGTTCCAATGCTTCACGCATTACATCCATGCTTAAGCCATCGATCTTAATATCCATCTGCACACCGCAAATACCATCGCGGGTTCCGGTAACTTTAAAATCCATATCTCCCAAATGATCTTCATCACCAAGAATATCTGTAAGAATTGCATATTTATTATCAGAAGCTCTCGTAATTAAACCCATTGCAACACCACTTACATGTTTTGGAAGAGGAACGCCGGCATCCATTAATGCCAATGAACCTGCACAAACAGTAGCCATTGATGATGAGCCGTTGCTTTCCAGAATATCGCTTACAATTCGCACAGTGTAAGGATAATCTTTTCCAGGCATCATCTGTTTCAAACTACGCATTGCAAGGTTACCATGACCAACTTCTCTCCTTCCCGGCCCGCGCATTGGTTTTACTTCGCCGGTAGAGAAAGGAGGAAAATTATAATGAAGGATAAAATTGCTGTATACACTTGTTGCAGCGCTTTCAACTAATAATTCATCTAAAGGAGTTCCCAAGGTTACAGTTGTTAAAGATTGAGTTTCTCCTCTTGTGAATAATGCAGAGCCATGCGGGGAAGGCAACACATCTGCTTCCATATTCAATACGCGAACTTCATCAAGCTTGCGGCCATCCAAACGTTTGCGATCATCCAATATCATGTTGCGAACAACTTCCCATTGAAGATCTTCGTAATATTTTTTAGCGAGTTTTAAATGCACGTCGCTGGTATCTTCAGGCAGGCTTAACAGTAATTCATCTTTTATTAATTTGAAAGCTTCACTGCGTTCAGCTTTTGCTGTTCCGCCTGATGCAACCTGGTATAAACGGTCTTTACAAAATGCGCTCACTTTTTCTTTCAACTCTTCATTCACTTCACCCTTTGCATAATCCCTGTTTTCGGTTACACCTACTTTAGAGCGTAGTTCCTGCTGCGCTTTTATCTGTATGCGAATGGCATCGTGCGCCAGTTGTAATGCATTTACCAAATCTTCTTCGCTGCATTCTTCACTTTCGCCTTCAACCATCATAAGATTCTTTTCGGTTGCGCCGATCATAAAATCCATGGTTGCATTAGCAAGTTGTGAACGGGTTGGGTTAACAACCATTTCGCCATCAACTTTGGCTACGCGTGCTTCAGAAATAATTTCTTTGATAGGAATATTTGAAACTGCTAATGCAGCGCTGGCTGCCAGACAAGCTAAAGAATCAGGCATTACTTCGGCATCTGATGAAACAAGTGTAACCAACACCTGAACATCACAGAAATAATCGTCCGGGAATAAAGGACGCAAAGCACGATCGATGAGTCGGCTGATAAGCACTTCATAATCGCTCAGCCTTCCTTC
>JABDFS010000029.1:0-794 GCA_013286425.1 Bacteroidota bacterium | reverse complement strand
TAAAAAATGAACCGGGAATTCTTCCGGCAGAAGCAAATTTTTCGTTGTAATCAACAGTTAACGGAAACCAATCCTGGCCTTCTCTTGGTTCTCTTGAAGCAACTACAGTAGCAAGAATAATACAATTACCCTGGCGCACTGTAACAGCACCATCGGCCTGGCGTGCAAGCCTGCCGGTTTCAATAATCACTTCCTGGCCACCAGGAAGTGTAAATGTTGATTGTATAGGTTGAGATAACATATGTTCTCAGGTTTTTTAAATTATGTAATGGGAAGGATTTTTGGCTGATCTGTGGAAAATTGGCCAGACATCAAAACAGACTCAGATAAAACAGGAAATATGTGTGGGCATATTCCTCAAAAAAACTAATCCCAACCATGTTTAGTTGGGATTTGTGATATTTTATTTTAAGTTATTTTCTAAGTCCTAGCTTTTCAATTAAGGAGCGATAGCCCTGCAAGTCTTTTTTTTGAAGGTAAGCCAGCAAGCTTTTGCGTTGCCCCACCATGTGTATAAGGCCGCTGTTGGTACTGAAGTCTTTTTTGTTAGTTTTCAAATGTTTTGAAATGCTTAAAATACGTTCAGTAAGCAAAGCAATCTGCGCTTCAACAGAACCGGTGTTTTCTGGTTTACCGCCGAATTCGGTAAAAATGTTGTTTTGTTTTCATCAATGATTGCCGTAAATTCCAAAATAACCGTTGCAACTAATGCAGGTAAAACTGCAATTGCAAAAACCAGTACTGTTACAGATAATTCTCTTGAAATAAAATACTGGATAGACTCATTATATAAT
>JABDFS010000028.1 GCA_013286425.1 Bacteroidota bacterium | reverse complement strand
CTCCATATGGAGGCATAAACATCGGTTCATCATCCGGTAATTCAAGCATTACGGGTGCATTGTGGAGCGGCACAAAGATTACGATCAATAATGGTGTCCTGGTTCAGCTTTCAGCTTATCAAACATGCACACCACCTAATGCCGATGCCGGTGATGACAGAGTGCTGCCCTGCACCGGTTCACATACAGTAATATTAAACGGTTCTTCATCAACACCAAATGTTCAGTTTAACTGGAAAACTATTGACAGTGGCTTTATAGTTTCAGGCGCAAATACACCTAACCCGGTTGTTTCAAAGGCCGGCGCTTACGTGCTTACTGTAACTGCCTCCGGCGGATGTACAGCAACCGATACAGTGCTTGTAACATCATCCTGCATTGTTCCTTATTATCCGCCGCCTGACAGCGGCAAAACGCATGATCTTATCGGATCTGAATTGAATGCTTTATTTGATAATGGCAGTACTGTTCAGGATACAGCTCAAAATATTTTTACACTGTTAAGTGATAGTGTTATCATAGATGTTATTGCGATACAGGGCAAGCATGATCAGTTATTATCATTGCTGCAAACACCACCATATGGATTAAGTGACATCGTAAATAATGGCCCGAACTCTTTGATCATAACAGGAAAATATCCTGTAGCAAATCTTAAAAAATTAGACAGCCTTCCTGACCTTATCAATTATTGCAGGCCTGCATTTCCGCCTGTTTCAAATACGGGTATTGTTACATCTGCAGGCGACACTGCTTTGTATTCTAACCTTGCACGTAACGGTTTTAATCTTAGCGGGAAAGGAATAAAAGTGGGCGTTCTTTCAAACAGCTATAATACTATTCCCGGCAATCCTGCTTTAACGGATGTGTTGAACGGAGACCTGCCAGGCATACAAAATCCTGATGACCCTACACCGGTTGATGTGTTGAGAGATTATCCTTATGGCCAGGCAACAGATGAAGGCCGCGCCATGTTGCAGATCGTGCATGATGTTGCGCCAAAAGCAAATCTTGCATTCAGAACAGGATTTATTAGTGCAGGTGATTTTGCACAGGGAATTAGAGCATTAAAAGATGATAGCTGTAAAGTAATTGTTGATGATGTTACTTATATAACAGAGCCATTCTTTAAAGATGGGGTGGTGGCGCAGGCTGTTGATGAAGTAGCCGGAGATGGCGTTTCTTATTTTACTGCTGCCGGCAATTATGGAAATAAATCTTATGGAAATACTTTTAATCCTGTTGCTGCGCCAAATGGCTTAACAGGCTTTGCACACAATTTTGGTGGCGGAGATATTTATCAAAACCTTACGCTGCCTGCAGGAACTTATACCATCGTATTGCAATGGGATGATTCTACATACTCACTTAATCCTGCAAGCGGCGGCGCAAAGAATGACCTTGATATTTATCTTACAGATAACAGCGGTAATATTTTGTTCGGCTTTAACCGTAACAACCTTGGCGGCGATCCTGTTGAAGTAATGCCGTTTACTGTTGCATCTGCTTCACAGGCCAATATCATGATCATTAAAAATTCAGGTCCCAATCAAAATGTAAATTTCAAATACATCATATTCCGCGGCGAAGCGGTGATCAATGAATACAATACCGGAACATCAACTATTGTTGCACAGGCAAATTCGCAGGGCGCAATGACCGTTGGTGCAGTGTTATATTCAAATACACCTGCTTATGGTGTAAACCCGCCGACTATTGCGTCGTTCTCTTCAATCGGTGGAACGCCTGTAAATGGAGTTGTAAGAAACAAGCCTGATTTTGCCGGCCCGAACGGTGTTAATACCACAGTATATCTTGGCGGAGTTAATATAGATAATGATCCTTTCCCTAACTTCTTCGGCACTTCTGCTGCTGCGCCGCATATTGCAGCTGTTGCTGCATTGGTAATAGAAGCAAGGCAAAAATTTTATAACGAACAGGCCAGCCCGCAGGAAATACGCACACTGTTGCAAAGCACTGCGGTTGATATGAACACACCGGGTTTTGATTATACTACCGGCTATGGTTTTATACAGGCAGACTCAACAATAAGATCGTTTGCTTCGCCAACGCCGTTTATATCAAATCTTGTTTTGCCTGATACAACAATTGTTCCCGGGCAAAGGCCTTTTGTTGTAACGGTGAAAGGAAATTATCTCAGCGATAGTTCAAAGATTTTATTCAGAGGCGAAGCATTGCACACAACTGTGCTAAGCAACTCGCTTGCATCAGCAACTATCCCCACATTTACAGGTAATCCTGCGATACAGGTGTATACGCCGCCTGTTACGCCAAATAAAAATGATGGCGGTTATTCAGACAGTTTATTTTTCTTCTCACCAATAAAGAAAAACATTATTGTAACTGCTGATAACAAAGCAAAACGTTATGGCGAAAAACTTCCTGTTTTTACAGCAAGCATTTTGGTTGACAGTATTCCGTTGGACAGCACGGATTATACATTACATGATCTTGGGCTGGACAGCCTGTTCTACACAACACCGGCAACATCTTTAAGCAATACGGGCATATATTTTATAAGGCCTGCTGTTCCTGCGTTCAATCCAAACGATTCAACGGATGTTGCATTGTCGGAAGAATACAATTATACTTTTAATAATGGTTTGTTCACCATTAATAAATTACCGTTAACCATTACTCCGCGCGATACTACATTGGCTTATGGTCAAAAGATAGGCTCATTTAATTATAAGTTTAATTATCCTGATTCTTTGTTTAATGATAGTGATAAGGCAGTTTTCTTTGATAGCCTTTCAACAAGTTACGACAGCAGCCTTTCTTCTCAAATTGCATTGGCAGATGCAAGAGTATTGGTAAATGGGCGGCCGCTGGTTAATTCCGATCTTGAAGATTTAACCTTTATTGCCAGCGCACGTGCATTGGTAAATGCAAGAGCATTAGTAAATTCAAGGCCGCTGGTTAATGCATTGCCGCCGCCACCTGATACAACATTTATTGTTGACCTTGCTGTTGCATCAATTTTTGATTATGAATCTGATTCAGCTACAGCTGTGCTTGTTAACGCAAGGCCGTTGGTGAATGCGCGTGCGTTGGTGAATGCAAGGCCATTGGTGAATGGGACAGCTCAGGTGAACGGAAGGCCGTTAGTGAATGGTTCTACACAGGTAAATTCAAGTTCAATTGGTGATAGTACGGGATCAAATGTTAGTGTTATTCTTGACCAGGAAGATGTAGATGCACCACCAAACGATACGTTATCTGTTTATAAACCGATAACGTTGGTAACAGGTACAACAACGGGCCAGTTTACCATTGTGCCGGGCGCCTACCTTACATCAAATTTTGATGTTTCCTATAACCTGGGCGTATTGAATATTACGCAGAGTGCACTCACTGTTCAGGCAAATAATGATACGATAAAATATGGCAATAAGCCTTTGTTTACTTCAATTATTTCGGGTTATCAATATGGTGATGACAGCAGCATTTTAGCAAACCGCCCCTCTTATACAATCTTTAATTCTTCCAATGTAAAAATTACAGACAGTATAATACCTGCAGGAACTTACAAGATCGTCCCGGGCAATTTATCATTCATTGGCGATACAGTGAATTATGCGCCCAACTATGTAACAGGAACGCTTGTGGTAAATCCTGCAGCATTAATTGTAAAAGCGAATGATAAATCTATGTACGCAGGTTATAACCTGCCGGCATTTACATCAACTATTACAGGATTTGTTGCCAAAGATTCATCAACAATAATATCGGGGCCGCAGTATACAATAAGTCCTGCATATCATGGCAATCCCGGTGTGTATTCAATCATACCTTCAGCATTAAAACTGAAAGTGCAGGGTAATTATATAATCACTTATACTCCGGGAACATTGTATGTTAATCCATGCAAGCTTACATCGCTCATGATTGATGTACATGTTGAATGTGTTGAAACAAATCCAAACAATTCAAGCTATAAATATCTTGCGCATTTCTCTTATACCAACTACAATAATACAGTTGTGTATATTCCTGTTGGAAGTGATAATAACATTAAAACTTCCGGCTCTTACAACGGAACACCACCGCAGGTATTTAACCCGGGCACAGGTTCTTTTGATGTGTATTCAAACAACCTTCCGGTTACATGGACGGTTAAATCTTATCAGCTTGGTATAAAACTTACTGACAAGGCCATCGCCTGTTCTTCATCGCCAAAGTGTACTAACATTGTAACAGCACAAGGCAGTTCATCAGCTAAAGCAAACGAATCGTTTGGCAAGCCAGAGTTTAAGGTTTATCCGAATCCTGCAGTTAACAGTGTTACCATTCATGTGAACAATGCAACTATCAATACCGGCAACGTAAGCGTAACGGATGTTACAGGTAAAGATTATGTGGCAAGAGTTATCAGCAGGTCAGGCAATGATGTTGTGCTGGATGTTTCGCATTTAAGTGCGGGCTTCTATATCATAAGGCTTAAGATTGATGACCGGTTACAGTCGTTCCGCATTTTAAAACAATAAAAAATTAATGCAGTGTAATTTGATATGAGGATGTTAATCATCCTCATATTTTTTTAAAGGCTTTTATGATATTAAATTTGAATCCTTACTTTTAAATGCTGCTGCATATTATTGTCAAATGATTGTACGTAATTGCAGTTGCATTACTTCTGTTTTTTGAAGTTTTTTATGATGATTTCTACTTATGCGAAAACTAATTTTCTTTTTATACAGCCTTTTCTTTTTCAGCAATTGTTTTTCACAGGATAGGGAAACAGATAGTTTACTTGCGTTATTAAATAAAACAGGTACAGATACAGTAAGGGTAGATTTAATGAACAAGATAGCGGTAAACTATTTTAATACTTCGCCCGAAAAAGCAATGAAGTATGGTACGGATGCAAAAACGCTTGCAGAATCAACAGGATATATACAAGGATTGGCATACGCTTTAAAAAACATCGGTATTGCTTATTATATGCAGGCTGATTATATACAAACACTTACTTACTGGAACCAGTCGCTGAAAGAATTTGAAAACGCGAACGACAAAAAAGGTATTGCAAATATTTTAAGCAATCTCGGCGCAGTATATTCCAATGAAGGTGATGATGCCAAAGCGCTCGATTATTATTTAAAAGCGTTGAATTATGCAGAAGAAACCAACGACACTTTAAGATTGGTAACGGTGTTAAATAATATTGGTTCGGTTTATTTTAATAACACTTCAACCCGCGATACAGCGCTTCACTATTATTTAAAGGCTTTACCGTTATGTGAAATATTGGGTGATGATGATGCCATCGGAACCATTACCGTAAACATTGGTGAGATATATCTCGACAAAAATAAAGACTCGCTTGCTTTGCATTATTTTGAAAGATCAGTGAAAGCGTATGCTGATTCTAAAAATCTTCCTTATTCATTAAATGATATAGCAAAAGTGTATGAAAAAAGAAAGGATTATGCAACAGCAATAAAGTATCATCAGCAGGCACTTGATATATCAAAAAAATTGTCGGCAAGGCTTGAAGTTTCGCAGTCGTACCAGGGGTTGGCAAATGTATATACTCAATTAAGAGATACACCACAGGCTTTGGAAGCTTATAAAAATGCAGAGCTTATTGCAAGGGAAATAGCAGCCAGTTATGAATTGGAAAAAATTTATAAAGGCCTTTCAGATACTTATGCTTCTATGAATGATTTTCCTGATGCATACAAATACCAATTATTGCTTACCAAGGTAAAAGATACTTTGTATAATGATGAAAAAGATAAAAAGCTTGCATTTCTCCAATTCAATTTTGAGATACAAAAAAAGCAAACCGAAATAGACCTGCTTACAAAAGATAAAACCCTTAAAGACCTTGATCTTAAAACACAAACAACTGTAAAGAACTCGCTCATTGCAGTGCTTTCACTGGTTATTCTGCTGGTATTTATATTGTTTAGAAATTACCGTATTAAAGACAAAACAAATGCATTACTCGACAGCCAGAAGAAAGAATTGGAAAAAACGCTGGCTGAACTTAAAACCATGCAAACGCAATTAGTTCAGTCGGAAAAAATGGCTTCGCTGGGCGAGCTTACAGCAGGCATTGCGCATGAGATACAAAACCCGTTAAACTTCGTGAATAATTTTTCTGAAGTAAGCAGTGAAATGCTTGATGAAATGAAAGAAGAAATGGCGACAGGCAATGCGCAGCAGGCAACAGCCATTGCAGATGAAGTGCAGCGGAATCTTGAGAAAATTTTATATCATGGCAGGCGTGCTGATGCTATTGTAAAAGGTATGCTGCAGCATTCGCGTACAAGTATTGGCAAAAAAGAACCCACAGATATTAATGGTTTGGCGGATGAGTATTTGCGTCTTGCATTTCATGGATTAAGAGCAAAAGACAAATCGTTTAATACAGAAATAAAAACCAATTTTGATAAAAATATAGACAATGCAAATATTGTTCCGCAGGATGTAGGAAGAGTATTACTGAACCTTTTCAACAATGCTTTTTATGCGGTAACCGAAAAAAGAAAAAAAGAAGGCGAAAACTTTAAGCCAAAAATTTCTGTTCAAACAAGAAAAGCAAATGGCCTGTCAGGAAATGAGTCTATTGAAATAAAAGTCGAAGACAACGGCAACGGTATTCCCCAAAATATTATTGATAAAATATTTCAGCCATTCTTCACTACAAAACCAACCGGGCAGGGTACAGGATTGGGCTTATCATTAGCATATGATATAATTACCAAAGAACATAACGGTACCATAAAAGTTGAAAGCAAAGAAGGTGAAGGCACAGCTTTTATTATTCAGCTGCCGGTATCTTAATTACTTTCCATTTGCAGAGATGAAAGCATTACTTATATCAGTCTGTTCAAAAAAAATTCAAACAGAGATCAGGTTTTATGAATTTGTTCAAATATCTTTTAAACATTGGTGCCGTAGAACAAAATGATGTCACCAGCAACAAACATATTCGTTTTACAAATGCACTTGCTTTTGTTATCTGCTGTTTTATTGTACAAAATATTATTCTCTCCATTTATTATAAACAGCTTTTTATTGCTTCCATCCAGTTTGCGCATTTTATAATGATTGCCCTGGTTCTTTTTTTTAATTACAAAGGGCGGCGGGTTTTAGCAAGTGCATGGTTTAGCAGTTCAGCAATTTTTTTTGTAACTATTTATTCTGTCGTCTTCACTTTAGAAAGCCTCAATTTCACTTTTTTACCACTGATTATTTTTTTGCAATTTTTCCTTTTCTCTCCTGCTGAGAAAAAATATATTATCATATTCGTTGTTCTTACAGCATTATGCCTGGCAGGCGTTTTAATAACGAATGGCTTATATGAAAGGCTGGTAGCGCCTTTGCCACAAGGCCTGTTAAATGCACAGCGATGGAACACCGTAGCCGGGCTGCCTATGCTAAGTGCCGCTATTGGCACTTACGCATTTTTAACTATTAAAAAAGCCGAGGAAGAGGTTGCCAGGGAAAAAGAAGACCTTAAGGCTGCTCAAAAACAACTCGTTCAACAGGAGAAGATGGCTTCTCTCGGCGAACTCACCGCAGGCATTGCGCATGAAATTCAAAACCCGTTAAACTTCGTAAATAATTTTTCTGAGGTTAATAGAGAAATACTGGAAGAACTAAAAACAGAACGCTTAAAGCCTAATATAGAAAGAAATGATGATTTACAAAACGATTTGATTGATGATATAACAGAAAATTCAGAAAAAATAAATCATCATGGTAAGCGCGCAGAAGCAATTGTAAAAGGTATGTTGCAACACAGCCGCACCAGTTCAGGCATAAAAGAACCAGCCAATATAAATATTTTATGTGATGAATATTTAAGATTAAGCTACCATGGCCTGCGTGCAAAAGACAAATCTTTTAATGCAGATTTTAAAACTGATTTTGATGAAAGCATTGAAAAAATAAATATTGTTCCGCAGGATTTAGGAAGAGTATTGTTGAATCTTTTTAATAATGCTTTTTATGCAGTGAACGAAAAACTCACCGTTCAACATTCACAGCTTACGGCTGGCTATAAACCCCTTGTTTCAGTTAAAACAAAAAAAATAAATAATAAAATTGAAATCGTTGTTACTGACAACGGCAATGGAATTCCTTCAAACATAGTTGACAAAATTTTTCAGCCATTTTTCACTACAAAACCAACCGGAAGTGGAACAGGATTGGGCCTGAGTTTGAGTTACGATATTATTAAAGCACATGGCGGGGAAATTAAAGTAGAAACAAAAGAAGGCGAAGGAAGTAAATTTACCTTACAAATACCGGTTGCATGACGCAATCATTTTAAACCAAAATTACTTTTATGCACCAGGCACGGCATGATATTTCGCGCACAGAATTCCAGTTGGAAAGATTTATTCTTTTCAGTGATGGTGTTTTTGCAATTTGTATTACACTGCTGGTAATTGAAATAAAAGTTCCTACCCGTGAAGAATATCATATTCTTTCCGATGCGGGTTTATGGCAATACTTATCTCATCATGCACTTAACTTTTTAGGATTCCTTATAAGCTTTGGTATTATCGGCCATTACTGGACTGTACACCATCGCATATTCGGTTATGGAAAAGGTTATACAAGCGGGCTTATCTGGCTAAACCTTGCTTTTCTTTTCTCCGTAGTGCTGCTTCCTTTCAGCTCGGGTTTGCTTGCAGAATATGGCTCAGATACACATATGTATCTTCCATACGGAATATATGTTGCCAATATTTGTTTTACGGGTTTTATGAATTGCTGGCTCTGGTTGTATGTAAGTAACCCTAAACGTAATTTGCTTACACATACCATATCTGCTGCAAGAATAAAACTGGGCTTATACAGAAGCCTTGTTGTTCCGTTAATATTTATACTGGCATTTGCAGTTTCTTTTTTTATGCCGATAACCTCACGTTTTATACCGGCGCTTATACCGGCTATGCTGCACTGGGGAATGAAAGGGCTGGAAAGAAATGCAGACCTGAAAGATAAAGATGTACGCAGAGAAAAAGAAGTACATTCATCATGACAAGATACCTTACCCATGACTAACGAACAATTACTTGCTGAAAAAAATGCTGAGCTTCAAAAAGAGTTGGCTGCACAAAAACGCGAACTGGAAATTGAAGCGGGGCTGGAAAGAGTCCGTGCTGTTGCAATGGGCATGAAAGAACCCGCAGGCATGCTTGAAATATGTAAAACAATTTCGCAACAGTTAGAAGCATTGCATGTAAAAGAAATCCGCAATGTGCAAACGGCTATCTTTTATGAAAGCAAAGGCACTTATATGAATTATGAATATTATGCAAAGCATGATAAAACTTTCATAACTGAAACAAGTTTTACCAATCATGAAATGCATAAATTATTTGCCGCACAAATGCTTAAAGGGAAAGGCGAATTCTTTACAAGATTTATCAGCAAACCTGAATTACCTGATTGGATCGCTTATCAAAAAACCACCAATGTTTTTATTGATGATTATTTAAATACTGCAGCATCCCTAAACTATTATTGGTTTTCATTGGGGCCTGTTGCGTTAGGGATTTCAACATACGAGCCTTTACAGGAAGAAGAAACAATTTTATTCAAACGCTTTTTGAAAGTGTTTGAACTTTCGTATACAAGATACCTGGATATAGAAAAAGCAGAAGCGCAGGCTCGTGAAGCACAAATTCAACTGGCGCTTGAAAGAGTGCGTGCAAGAACAATGGCAATGCAGAAGAGTGATGAGCTTTCAGAAACAGCTTTCATACTTTTTCAACAGTTCAGGCAATTAGGGGAATACCCCGTACAAATTACAATTGGCATTTTCAATGAAGAAAAAAAGGTGATCGAATTCCATGTTACGGGCCTGGATGGAGATGGATCGAAGGTTGATGAATCTCGTAACATGGATTTGAATGAGCCATTCTTATTGAACAAACTTTTTATTGCATGGAAAGAACAATCCAAATCAATTATAATTAAGCTTGCCGGTGATGAATTAATAGGCTGGATGAAATACCGGCAAAGTGTAGCAGGAGATTTAGGTGGCAGCGCTGATTTTAGTTCGGGTCAGGAACGATTTCTCGGCGCCGCATTTTTTTCAAAAGGGCTAATATCATTCTCCAAAGAAAAAAGTATAAGCGATGAAACAATGCAAATACTGAAAAGGTTTGCACAGGTTTTCGAGCAAACCTATACACGCTTCCTCGATCTGCAAAAAGCAGAAGCGCAGTCAAGAGAAGCGCAGATAGAACTGGCACTGGAAAGAGTACGTGCACGAACTATGGCTATGCACAAAAGTGAGGAACTGATAGAAATTATGGCGGTGATGTTTGAACAATTAGTGCAATTGCAATTTCACACCGATGCTATCACGCTGAGCCTTGAATACAAGGCAAACCTTTTGAATCTTTGGATGGCCATCCCGGGAGAAACTTATCCGGCTGAATTGAGAATTCCGTACATCAGCCTTCCGTTTGTCAACAGGATTATGAAAGCAGTGAGAAGCGGCGCTGATTTTTACAGCACTACCTGCGGCTTGGAAGAAAAAAACCGGTGGATCAATCATTTATTTGAACATACCATTGTTAAATATACTCCGGAAGAAAGGAAACTTTTTTTATTGCAGGCACCGGGTATTGCCCTATCGCTGGCGCTGGGAAAAAATATTGCCCTGCTGGTAGCCAACTATGCTGCTATCCCATTTACAACTGAAGAAAATGGAATCATTAAGCGTTTTGCCAATGTGTTCGAACAATCTTATACCCGCTTTCTCGATCTGCAAAAAGCTGAAGCACAGGCCAGAGAAGCACAAATAGAAGCAGCTTTGGAAAAAGTGCGCAGCCATTCGCTGGCTATGCATTCAAGTGATGAGCTGGGAAAAGTGGTTACTGTTGTGATAGAAACATTGAGCGAGCTAAACCTTAAAATGGATGGTGCTATCATTGCTATCTATACCGAAGGATCGAGATATCAGCTTCATTGGACAATTGCTCCGCATTTAGATATACCTGCCATGTGCCTGAGACTACCCTACTTTGATAACATAATAATGAAAGAGTATTTTAATGCTAAAGAGGAGGGCTTAGATTTTTTTCAAAACCACTATTCCTTTGAAGAAAAAAATTCTTTCTTTAATTATGTCTACGCATATACCGATTATATGCAGATCCCTGATAATGTGAAAGACTTTTGTTTAAAAAGTGAAAGCTATGCGTATTCATGCGCCTTTGGAAAAAACTCCGGGATAATGCTTTTAAATTTTTCCGGACAATTGCTTTCAGAAAGTGAAGCTGAAATTTTAAAACGTTTTTCAAGAATTTTCGAACAGACCTATACCCGTTTTCTTGATCTGCAAAAAGCAGAAGCACAGGCAAGGGAATCGCAGATAGAAACCTCATTGGAAAGAGTGCGCAGTCGTACTATGGGTATGCAGAAAAGCGATGAGCTTAAGGAGGTAATCCAGATTGTATATGAACAATTCACCCATTTAAAAATCAATCTTGAGCATGCAGGTTTTGTTGTTGATTATACCTTAAAAGGCGACTGGCATTTTTGGATTGCCGACGAGCAGGAAATTCCTTCTAAAATAACTCATCCTTATTTTGATTCTGTGTGGGCAAATCAATTTAATGAAGCCAAAGAAAAAGGATCAGACTTCTTTGCTATCAATTTAAATTTTGAAGAGAAGAACAAATTTTACCAAGAACTTTTATCCTATGTTCCCGACTTGCCGGAAGAGTCAAAAAACTTTTATTTAAGTGCTCCCGGTGTTGCTATATCAACGGTGTTGTTTGATAATGTTTCTCTCTACATTGAAAACTTTTCAGGTATTTCTTATACAGATGATGAGAATAAAATATTGATGCGTTTTGGAAAGGTGTTTCAGCAAACGTATACGCGTTTCCTCGACCTTCAAAAAGCAGAAGCGCAGGCAAGAGAGTCACAGATAGAATTATCGTTAGAACGTTTGCGTGCAAAAACAATGGCAATGCACAACAGTGCCGATGTTGGTGAAACGGCGGCAATAATGGTAGAGGAATTGAAGAAGCTTGGAATAGAAACTATACGCTGTGGCATTGGTATTATGCATGTACCGGGCGATATGGAAGTATGGACGATAAGCACTGACGATAACAATAAAACAGATATTATTATTGGTTGGCTTGATATGAACATGCATCCTTTGCTGCATGGCGCTTTTGAAAGCTGGCGCAATAAAATTGAAGCCTATGCTTATGATTTAAAAGATGAAGATTTATTGAATTATTATAATGCCATTAACAATTATCCCGGTTACCCGATAAAGTATGATACAAGTAATTTACCAAAGCTTATTCATCACAACGAATTTCATTTTGCTGAAGGAACCCTGTTTGCTTTCTCATTACAACAATTAACCGACGAGCAAAGAAAGATATTCAAACGTTTTGCAGGTGTGTTCGGACAAACATACCGTCGTTACCTTGATTTAAAAAAAGCAGAAGCACAGGCAAGAGAAGCAAAGATAGAAGCGGCATTGGAAAGAGTTAGAGCAAGAGCAATGGCCATGCATAACTCCCAGGATCTTGCGGATACAATTGGAGTGTTTTACAGGGAACTGCATTCATTCAGCCTTACGCCAAGAAGATGTGGTGTTGGTTTGTTAGATAAGAAAGAAAGGATTGGCGAATTGTTTACCTGGAATACAACTGAACAGGGGCAAAGCCTTGAACTGGTAGGCACTTTAAAAATGAACGGCCATCCTGTATTGAATGGTGTGTATGAACATTGGTTAAGCCAGCAGGAATATCATCCGGTGCTCCGCGGAAATGAAATAAAAGAATATTACAAAATACTACGGCCGCAAATGGCTTTTCCCAATTATAATCATGATGATGTGCTGTATGGATACTTTTTCTTTTTTACGGAAGGCGGCGTGTATGCCTGGACGGAAAAAGAAATGCTGGAAGATGAACTACAGATATACCGCCGGTTTACATCGGTGCTAAGCCTTACCTATAAACGCTATAAAGATTTACAACTGGCCGAAGCGCAGGCAAAAGAAGCTCAAATAGAAACCGCTTTGGAAAGAGTAAGAAGCAGAACGCTCGCCATGCAAAAAAGTGATGAGCTTGCTGAAACATCTGCTGTTCTTTTCAAACAACTTATTGGTTTGGGCATTGAACCAAACCGCTTATACATCAGTATTATAAAAGATGGTGAAGGCAATTCAGAATTTTGGATAACAGATGAAGATGGCAGTAAAGTAAGTACTGCTTATACTGCAAACCTGAATGATAATCCTTCATTCAAAAAAATGTATGAAGGCTGGAAGCAACAACAAAAATCATTGGTGATAGATATGCATGATGAAGAGTTGCAGGAGTATTTTAAACATCTTAATACATTAAATGTGCCCTTTAAAGGCGGCCTTGTACAAAAGAGAAGATTGCAATACATAGCTTACTTCTCTAAAGGATTTATCGGTATGGCTTCACCTGATGAACAACCCCAGGAAACAGTTGAACTGCTTAATCGCTTTGCGTATGTTTTCAATCTCACCTTCACACGCTTTAATGATTTACAAATTGCAGAAGCGCATGCTTTACAGGCAGAGCAGGACTTGATTGAAATAAAAGCAGCAAGAAAAAAAGCAGAAGACGCATTAACAGAATTACAGGCCACGCAAACGCAGTTGATACAAAGTGAGAAGATGGCGAGCCTTGGAGAACTTACTGCAGGCATTGCGCACGAAATACAAAACCCGTTAAACTTCGTGACCAATTTCAGCGAGGTAAACCAGGAGATGGTTAATGAAGCCACTGAAGAAATTGAAAAAGGAAATTATGATGAAGTAAAAATTATTCTTAATGACATCAAAGACAACTCTGAAAAAATAAACCATCACGGCAAGCGTGCAGATGCTATTGTAAAAGGCATGCTGCAGCATTCAAGAAAAAGTACAGGACAAAAAGAACCAACCGATATTAATGCTTTGTGTGATGAATTTTTGCGATTGAGTTACCATGGTTTGCGTGCTAAAGACAAATCTTTCAATGCAGATTTTAAAACTGATTTTGATGAAAGCATTGGCAAAATAAATATAGTGCCGCAGAATTTGGGAAGAGTATTATTGAACCTGATAAACAATGCCTTTTATGCAGTTGCTGAAAGAAGAAAGGCTGAAGGCGAAACGTATAAAGGAATTGTTTCGGTTTGCACCAAACGGATTAATGCTCCTTTAGGAAATGAGAACGTTGAAATAATCGTTTCAGACAACGGCAATGGCATTCCTTCAAACATCATTGATAAAATCTTTCAGCCATTCTTTACTACAAAACCGGCAGGGCAGGGAACAGGATTGGGTTTATCGCTTGCTTATGACATCATCACCAAAGAACATAACGGAACTATCAAAGTTGAAAGTAAAGAAGGTGAAGGAACCGCATTTATAATTCAACTGCAGGTTTAAGGTTATGAAAAGTGAAATTAAAGTTACTGATAACGGCAACGGTATTTCATCAACCATTCTTTATTATAAAACCAGCAGGACAGGGAACAGGATTGGGTTTGAGTTTAGCGTACGATGTTATTAAAGCGCATTGCGGTGAAATAAAAGTGCAAACAAAGAAAGGTGAAGGAAGCGAATTTGTGATTCAATTGCCTCAACAATCCAACACATGATAAAGGTATTTACTTTCAGTTTTTTGCTATGTCTTCCGGGCAGTCTTTGTATTGCTCAAACTGCAAAAGAAATTGATAGTTTACAGCATCAGTTAGCTGATGCAAAAGACGATACAAGCAGGATCAATGCCCAGATAGCGTTATGCCTTTTATATCGTTTGGGAAATACAGACTCTTCATTGATGTACGGACAGCAGGCTTTGAAATCTGCTGAAAAAATAAAATATACACCCGGAGAAATCGCTGCGCTTGGGTTTATGTGTATTGTAACGGAACAACAGGGTAACCTGCCTAAATCGATGGAATTGGGGTTTAAGGCATTACAGCTTGCGCAGGAGCACAATTTAGAAAGTTTAGCCGCACCCGCGCTGGATGGCATTGGTGAAGCATATATCATATTGAAAGATTATCAGAAAACAATAAGTTATTTACGGAAGTATATTCTGATCGAACAAAGCGGATCGAATGATGAGGGATTGGCGTATGCATATTTTGATATGGGAGTTGCATTTACAGGATTAAACCAGTGGGATTCAGCCGGTTTTTATGAAGAAAAAGCTATTGAGACTTTTGGAAAATATAATCATGAAGAGCCGCTGGTTTATCTAACTGTTGGAGATATAAAAATAAAATCAGGAAAACCCGCAGAGGCATTGAATTACTATCTAAAAAGCCTTCAGATTGCCATTGAAAGTAATGAAAGAAGGGCTTCAGCTTATGCATACAATAAAATCGCAGCATTTTATAAGGATGCCAATAAGCCGGATTCAGCCATTTATTATGCTAAGAAAGGTCTTGAAGAATCCAGGCTAATCAATCAAAAGAAAACAATACAGGAAGCAGCCGCTTTGTTGTCTGTGTTATATGAGTCAAAAGATGCAAAAGTATCTTTGCTGTATTTTAAAATAGCAGATGCATACAAGGACAGCATATTTGGCGCGGGAAATATAGAAGCAGTGCAAACACTTGCTGCGCACGAAGAAGAACGTCAAAAAGAGTTAGAAGCTGACAGGATTGCTTATCAAAATCAATTAAAGCAGTATGCATTAATAGTGGGCCTGGCAATTTTGCTCCTTATCGCTTCCTTTCTCTACCGGAATAATCTGAAAGAAAAGAAAGCAAAACTGGTTCTGCAGCATAAGAATGAAGTAATTGAACAAACACTTAGCCATCTCAAATCTACACAAGCCCAACTTATACAATCAGAAAAAATGGCTTCGCTTGGGGAGCTTACTGCAGGCATTGCACATGAGATACAAAATCCTTTAAACTTCGTCAACAACTTTAGCGAAGTAAGCAATGAAATGATTGAAGAGCTGGAAGGTGAAAGGTGTAAGGCTGAAGGCGAAAGGAATGAAACATTGGAGGGCGAAATTATCAGTGATATAAAACAAAACCTCGAAAAAATAAACCACCACGGCAGGCGTGCAGATGCTATTGTAAAAGGCATGCTGCAACATTCAAGAAAAAGCGAAGGCAAAAAAGAGCTAACCGATATTAATGCTTTATGTGATGAATATTTAAGATTGAGCTATCATGGTTTGCGTGCAAAAGACAAATCTTTCAATGCAGATTTTAAAACTGATTTTGATGAAAGTATTGGCAAAATAAATGTTGTATCGCAGGATTTAGGAAGGGTGTTATTGAATTTGATCAATAATGCCTTTTATGCTACCAATGAAAGGTGTAAGGCTGAAGGTGTAAGGCAAAAGACAGAAAGCAATTCATATGTCCCTGAAGTCATTGTTGTCACTAAAAAGCTAAATGATAGGGTAGAAATTAAAGTAAAAGATAACGGCAACGGAATTCCATCAAACATAATTGATAAAATTTTTCAGCCATTCTTCACTACAAAACCAACCGGGCAAGGCACAGGTTTGGGTTTATCGCTTGCTTATGATATCATCACCAAAGAACATAACGGCACAATAAAAGTTGAAAGTAAAGAAGGTGAAGGCGCAACGTTTATAATTCAGTTACCAGTTGTCTGAATCACAGATTACCAGGATTAAGAGATTACACAGATTTTTTTATCCTCTTTAAACCTTCGATGCTCCAAGATATATACTGTCTGATTGCCGGCTGCGGTCAGCGGCGCTGAAAGCCAGGTACAACTGGTAGGTGCGGCCCGGTGTTGTATCAATCACCAATACATCCGAACCAACACTCCTGAACTGGCCGGTAAGATTGTAATAAGCAATTTTATTGTCAACATCATAAGCCAGCAGCATAACCTGGTCCTGTGCACCGGCGCTTTTAACGGCAGCCTTGTTCCAGGTAAATTGCAGCAAACCGCTTTTGCCCTGTTTTACTTTGATATTGACAGATAAAGGCAGGTCTCCATAACTTACCTTCATTAAAGAAGGATTGATACTGATGTTGGGTGCAACACCCGTAAAACAGTTAAGCAACAAATAAGATTTGGCAGCCGAATATCCTTCCACTGTTTCAGTGTACCCTTTAAACCCTTGCCTCACAAAAGGCAAAAGGGGCTTTAACCAGGCCTGCGCCATTGCAAACTTATTGCGGTTAGCCATCTCCTTTCCACTTACTTTTTCGGTACGTTTCTTATATGCCGATTTAATATACGGTATGCCTTTCCAGGAAGAACCTACAACAGGCCCCACCTTTCCTTCAAATGAACCATAAATACCCTCGCTAAGTTTTCCCATACAAATAGAGGCTTTAGTAGTAAAAAAGATATACAATATTGTAACAAAACAGTAACCTAAAAGATATTAAAGATAGGTAATTACTCTCTTTGGTCCCTCTTTGGTACCTCTTTAGTCCCTGTTTAGTCCCTGTTTTATTTCTATTTGATATAAGCAAAACTCTTACCTGGTAAAGCGAACAAGGGCAAAGTTTCTTTTTGAAGGACATTCTCAGTTGCCTTTGTAGTACGGTTAAGTTTTAAATGAAAAGTTTGCAGTTTACAAACAATGCGCCATGCATACAGAACTCAATTCATATTGTACAGTTGCTTCACCGGATTAAATTCCGGCGTTACAATAACAGCCGTGCCTATGGCTCTTTGCAGCACCTGCCGGCATAGGTGTCTGACATTTAAAAATGTCTGACACCTTACATTCAATTGCCGGTTTATAATTGCTCCTGTTTAGAGGATGGGGCATCAAAAAAATCTTATAAATCCCGGTTCAGACAACAAACAATTATTATACATTCACATTTTTAAATCATTCTTCCTTTCATTCCATACCAAAACCACATGAAACAACTGCCCGCCCTTTTGCTGTTACTGCAATGCTATTGCTTTTGCAATGCGCAAACCAACAATGCCTCCGAACTGCATTTAAATTATCTCACCGTAAAAGACGGTTTGCCTGAAGGTTCGGCGTTTGCCATATTGCAGGATAAAGAAGGTTATACCTGGATGGCAACACAGGATGGCCTGGTACGGTACGATGGGTATAAACCCAAAACCTATATACTGGGGCAGGATATTCCTTATAGGAAAGTAGTGTCGACATTATATGAAGACAAAAGCGGAACACTCTGGGCAGGAACAGCATACCAGGGGTTATTTTATTATGACCGGGCAAAAGATAAATTCATCCGGATTGTAAGCACAATAAAATCCGACTCGCTCTCATTGGCTTCTGTTTACAAAATACAGGAAGATGCTTCCGGCAATATTTGGGCAGGAACGCTTCTTTTAAAAAATTTCTACGATTATAGCGAAGCATCAAGGGTTTATTTTCTCGTTAATGTCAAAACAAAAAAATACAGGCGTTTTGATATTACAAAAACTGCAGGATGGTTTTCGCAATGCTCAGATGATAAAAATGGCACAGTTTGGTTTGGTTCTTATAACGGCATATATAATTATGATTACAACCGCAATAAATTTACCACTTACTATACCGCATCCGATCCTTCAAAAATCCGATATTTTATAAATGCTATGCAGGACCCGGCGCAACCTGGTTTTATATGGATGAGTTATAGAAACAGATTATCAAACGAACCCATGGGTTTATGCCGTTTTAATACGGTTGATAAGTCAATCACGATTTATAAGCATGATGCAAAAGACACCAACAGTATTTCCGGTAATAATATTTTGGCAATCAGGGCAGATTCTGCACATCGCTTATGGTTTGGTACAGAAAACGGGCTATCATTATATAATCCCGGCAAGAACAATTTTTCCAATTATAATTTAAATGATGAATATAAAAATGGCGGCGGCGATGCGATCAATGATCTTAAACAGGATAAAGAAGGCAATTTCTGGTGCAGCACCAGCTCAGGGTTAGTTTATTTTAATACGCATACCAAAAGCTTTACGCGGTACACGGCAACCGAAAAACAGGAAGATGGCTTATTTGGAAATAATATCTGGCGCACATTAATAGATCAAAATAATACGCTATGGCTTGGCGGTGGAGACCAGTTAGGCCTGCAATGGATAAATAAAAGCAAATCAAGATTCACGGTTTATAAAAACAATCCTGCGCAATTGCATCATTTTCCTGGAGGCGGCGTAAATGCATTTGCTGAAGCGCCGGATGGCAGCTTTTGGCTGGCAGCAAACCATGGGCTGTACCACTGGCAGCCGCAAACAGATTCATTTGTTGTAATAAAGCTGGATAAAACGCAAAGCAGCGATTTTGTAGTTAATGCTGTTGCCATTGATAAAGATGGCTGGGTTTGGTGTGGTGTGCCCGACAATAACACAAATGCAAAAGGGCTTTATGGCTACAACCCGGCTAATGGCATGATAAAGAATTACAGGAACAAGGCTTCAGACACGGCTTCTTTGCCGGATAATAATATTACCAGTCTTTTAGCAGACCACATCGGGCTATTATGGGTTGGAACTAACTATAAAGGCGTTTGTTATTTTAATAAGCAATCCCAAAAATTTACAGGCTTTGGTTTTAAACGAAATGAAGACAACAAGATAAGAGTAAGTGATAAGCTGGATGACATGTGGGTGCAAAGTATATATGAGGACAGGAAAGGCAATGTATGGATAGGTACCAATTCAGGCGGTTTAAATAAATACAACCGGCAGGCAAATAATTTTACCTCTTTTCAACATTATGATGCCGGGCTGGCTTGCCCGAAAGTTATATATGAAGACAATAAAGGCAGGCTTTGCACAGGTACTTTTGATGGCCATTTAATTCAGTTTGATGAAGACCTGCAGTCGCTTAAAACAATTACAAAAGGCAGTTATATTGCCGGTATTCAGCAGGATAATTACAACAATTTATGGATATATTCTATGGGTGGCATCAGCCTGCTGAATCTTAATACAAACCAGGTACGCAAACTGCCGGAAATTCCCGGCATTCCTTATAGTAATTATAGTAATTCTATTTTTAAAACAAGCGACAGTCTTTTTTTTCTTAGCATAAAAGGTGGCTTTATTGCGCTTAACCCCGGCGCCTTTTTACCCGATTCAACGGTTCCTGTAATGCACATAGAAACAGTTAGTTTTAAACTGCCTCAAAAAAATAGTGTGTACGATAAAGATTCATTTATTGTACGGTATGGCAAAAACAATATCAATCTCCGCTATAATGAAAACCGCGTAACATTTAATTATGTGGGGTTGCTGTATCAGAATACTTCCTTAATACAATATGCCTGCAAATTAGATGGCTATGATAAAAACTGGATTGAACAGGGCACACAAAGAACAGCTACTTATACCAATCTTTCACCAGGTACATATACGTTTCATATAAAAGCTGCCAACGCCGATGGCGTATGGACAACAAAAGAAGATGCTGTTACTGTTATCATTTCTCCGCCCTGGTGGGCAACATGGTGGTTTCGCGTTTTATCAGTGATTGCCATGATTGTTGTTGTTTATTTCATTGTGCAAAAACAATCACGCAATCTCAAAAAGCAAAATTTAGTGCTTGAGGAAAAAGTGCTGGACAGAACAAAAGAACTCAAACATTCATTGGAAGAATTGCAGTCAACACAGGCGCAGTTAATACAATCAGAAAAGATGGCAAGCCTTGGAGAACTCACCGCAGGTATTGCACATGAAATACAAAACCCGTTGAATTTTGTAAATAATTTTAGTGAGGTGAATAAGGAAATGTTGGAAGAGCTGAAAGCGGAACGCTTAAAGCCGAACGCAGAAAGAGATGATGATTTACAAAATGATTTAATCAATGATGTAATAGCCAATGAAGAGAAAATAAACCATCACGGCAAGCGCGCAGACAGCATTGTAAAAAATATGATGCAACATTCAAGGCAAACAAAAGGTGTAAAAGAACCAACAGATATTAATGCTTTGTGTGATGAATATTTACGGCTGAGTTATCACGGCCTGCGGGCAAAAGACAAATCTTTCAATGCAGATTTTGAAACAGGTTTTGATGAAAGCATTGGTAAAATAAATATTGTTCCTCAGGATATTGGAAGGGTGTTACTCAACTTATACAATAATGCTTTTTATGCTACCAATGAAAGGTGTAAGGCTGAAGGTGTAAGGCAAAAGGCAGAAAGCAATTCATATGTCCCTGAAGTCATTGTTGTCACTAAAAAGCTAAATGATAGGGTAGAAATTAAAGTAAAAGACAATGGCAACGGTATTCCGCAAAACATTATTGAGAAAATCTTTCAGCCATTCTTTACCACTAAACCAACCGGGCAAGGAACAGGATTGGGCTTGAGTTTAGCGTATGATATAATTACTAAAGAGCATGGTGGTACAATAAAAGTGGAAAGCAAGGAAGGTGAAGGAACAACATTTAAAATTTATTTACCTGAATCATAATCATGTTAATCATCTAATCTTATTAATTCAGGTTCAGACATAATGTATGAAACAGTTACTAAAACTAATTCTGCTTTTATTACTGCTTATTTGCACAAACGCACGGGCACAGCAAAATGAATTAGACAGCCTTAAACTTGCATTAAAAAATGCTGCCAACGATACAGTAAGAATGCTTACGCTTTATAACTTATCTAATTATTATATTGAAAACAATGCGGATAGCGCTTTATTTTTTGGAAACCAGGCAATGAGCACAGCAAAAAAATTAAAACAACCGCTTTGGATAGCTATTCTTTTACTTCGCCCTAATGCATATATTACCGGGCAAAAAGGCAATTTGACTGCTGCAATTAAATATGTGAATGAAGCGCGCACAATTATAGAAGATAAAAAAAATGAAGAGGATGCTTACATACCAAAAGAGGATGAGTTTGCAGGCAATCCCCACAAATACAGGATAAGTTTATTGGTGGGAATTTTTCAGCGGTTGGGTTCTATATACTCTGGTACCGGAGATAATGAAAAAGCAATAAGTTATTACCGGCAGGAAATCGCCCTTGCCGATTCCCTTAAAACAAACAAAGGGAAGGTAACAAGCAATATGAATATAAGCGCTATATACATTCGGCTCAACCAATTTGATTCGGCATTGGTTCATGCTGAAACATCTTTGAAATATGCTAACCTTACCGGCTCTACAAAATATAATGGATATACGCTGCAACAAATAGGAACCGCTTATTTAAAAAAAGGAATGACAGATTCTGCCAGGTACTATTATTCGAAAGCATTGCAGGAAAGCAAAAAATATAATATTACAACCATCGAAGTTCGCAATAATATTGCCTTTGCGGAATTATATGAAGGCTTGCATCAAGCTGATTCCCTGAAATACTACGCCGGTGCCGCCCTGCAATTGGCAGTTAACCTTAAAGATACCGGCAGAATAAGTACTGCCGCAGAAATGCTTTCCACCGCTAATAAAATGCAGGGCAATGCAGACAGCGCTTTAAAATATCTCACACTTTCAAAAACAATGGGCGACAGTGTAAATGCGGCGAGGAATAAAAACGTGATGCAATTTCAAAGTATAAATTTTGAGGAGCAGATGCGCCTCGAAAAAGCAGCGCAGGAAAGTGCGGCTTACACTAATAAAATACGAACAACTGCTCTAATTGGCGGATTAGTTTTATTATCGTTACTCGCTTTTGTGTTTTACCGCAGCAATAAACAAAAGCAAAAAGATAATATTGCTTTGCAGCAACAAAAACAAACAATTGAAAACACATTGCACGAATTAAAAGCAACACAACAACAATTAATACAAAGTGAAAAGATGGCTTCTCTCGGTGAGCTTACCGCGGGCATTGCACACGAAATTCAAAACCCGTTAAACTTCGTGAACAATTTTAGTGAAGTGAATCAAGAAATGCTGGAAGAGCTGAAAGCAGAACGTTTAAAGCCAAACGCAGAAAGAGATGATGATTTACAAAATGATTTAATCGACGACGTAATTGCTAACGAAGAAAAAATAAATCATCACGGCAAGCGTGCGGATAGTATTGTAAAAGGTATGATGCAACATTCACGGCAATCATCAGGCAAAAAAGAACCAACAGATATTAATGCTTTATGTGATGAATATTTACGGCTGAGTTATCATGGCCTGCGGGCAAAAGAAAAATCTTTCAATGCAGATTTTAAAACAGGTTTTGATGAAAGCATTGGTAAAATAAACGCAGTGCCGCAGGATATTGGAAGAGTATTGCTTAACATTATCAACAATGCGTTTTATGCTGTCAATGAAAGGTATGAGGCTGAAGGTGTAAGGCAAAAGCCAGAAAGCAATTCCTACGTCCCTGCTGTCACTATAGTCACTAAAAAGGTAAATGACAAGGTTGAAATAATTGTAAAAGACAACGGCAACGGCATTCCGCAAAACATAGTAGACAAAATATTTCAGCCATTCTTTACTACCAAGCCAACAGGCAGCGGAACAGGTTTAGGTTTGAGTTTAAGTTATGATATTATAAAAGCGCATGGTGGTGAAATAAAAGTGGAAACAAAAGAAGGTGAAGGAACAAAGTTCATTATTCAATTGCCGGTTGCTTAAAACATGTTGCAATCAAAACATGTTTTTATACTTATTGTTTCCGGGCTCTGTCAGTCACAGAAAACTTTAATTCCCGTTTATCATTGATTATTTTATAAAAGCCTTCGAGATAATCAATCATATCCTGCCTGTTCTTTTTTGTAAGCAGGTCAAAATTATTTATCAATGCATATATACTGTCTTTTCGTGCATTAAAAACCGATATAACAGTATCTAATTCTTCCGGTGTTCTTTGAAAACCGAGATAATAACGTTCCCTTACGTTTTCAATATCCAACCCTTCGCTCGGTACTGCATAATCAGCGTTTACCAGCCCTGAATAATCAAAATCATATGGAACAACAAACGGCCTTGAAGTTGAATCTTCTTTAGATTGAATTAAAGTTGTATTATGGTTTTGCGAAACGCCCCAATCTGTATTACCGATCATGAATTCAAACAACGCAACCAATGTCATTTGATCATGATCTGTGTTTTCAGAAAACAATTTTAAATCTTTCAAAGATTTACAATCATTACGCTTAGCAAGCCCCTTATCATCTTCTATAAAAAAAGCATGTTGCTCAAAAGATCTCTTATTTTCATCAGAATCCGAGAAAGTAATATCTACCAGGCGCACATGAAAACTTTTTTCTGTCAGCAGGTTGTACATTTTATAAATCAGGTATTCTTTAAGCAGCAACTGTTCATGTGTTGCGTTATCAAAACAAGGGCTAACCAGTTTAAGTGAATTTAACGGGTATAACGTTGGCGAAGTGGTGTTATGAAAGTTCAATTTCATAGGTGGCACGGTGCAGATCTGCCTGCGTACATTTCCCCGCGCTTCAATACGTATTTGTTCAGTTACAGTACTATCTCCCATGTTGCACGAAAATGTTGCGGGCAAATATTTAGGATTGGTTCTGCTGCGTATAAACTTGCCAATACCCAGGCTGAGCTTGCAATGCAATACAGAATCAGTTTCAAAAAATTGTTTTGGATCTGCCTGCGCGATGGTTCGCAATGGCAGCACTATGTAAATAATAAACGCAGCTATTATTGTGTATATATTCTTCATGCAATTATAATTTCAGCAGCAGTTAACTTTAATAAAAAGTTGTTTTAAAAACTATAAAAGTATCAAAGCAATGAAAATATTATTCAATAAGCTTACTTAACTTTTTCAGGTAATAATAAGCTTACCAAAAAGACGTCTTTCCTGTTACCGTTTATGCTTTAAACAACAACAACCTTCGCTCAAAATAATTTACTGCCGGTTTCTTCAATATAATTATCGCTGCATTTGTTATAGTTTGAAATTATCGGTATAATTACGTAATCAAATTTTTGAATAACCTCAAGGCTGCACATCCCAAACAAAAACAAATAAACTTTCACACAATAAAACCAACTGTATGCAATTCAACAAAACAGATGCTGTAAAAATGGGAGGAACAGCTATCGTAACTGCATTGATAGTATTGGCGCTTCACCGTCCTGCCGCTTCTTCAGAATCTTATACATTCCAGCTTGCAACAAGTACGAGCGCAAGAATTTCATGGGCTTATGCCAGGAATCTTGACAGCCAGTATTTGGCATTCAGGCCACTAAGGGTAAGAGGAGGTGATAGCTCTTTACCATTAAGGGCTTTGGTGTTTAATGCAAGGCAACTGGATACTATTATTAATCATAACTTAAATCCGAATGGCCCGAATCGTAAAGACAGTACGGCAGATGATATTTATATTTATTTTGGACAGGATAGTACATTTCAAAGCGGGCAAAGCAGGTTCGGCAACATTCACCTGATAGCTGTAGGTGGCAAGTACGATCCGACACAGAATGCTGATACACTTATGATCAACCGTAATAACATGAGCTCTGCAACTGCTGCATCGGTGTATGATAAGGCCGATCCATGTCCACCTAACTGTCCAAAAAATCCATAATGAAACACCTATAAATGTTCAGAGATTTTTACCATGCATTTTATTATAGTTTATTAATTGCCGCTACCGTTTTATGTATTTTATTTTTTAAAAATGCGCAAAGGCCTTTCAGGTTGTTGGCTGTTTTGGTTGTGCTTACATTATTAAGCGAGCTTACGGCAAAATATGTTGCATACATTTTGCATAATAATAACATGGTATATCATTTTTTTACGCCGGTAGAATTTCTTTTTTATGTGTTGATTTACCAGCAGTTCTTCAGCAGCAAAAAATGGAATTATATTTTATGGTTATGCTTTGCGATTTTGGTATTTTCAGAAATTTTTAATACAATTTTCTTTCAACCTTTAAATGTAGACAACACAAACATTCTGATACTGGAAAGCATATTTCTTGTTGCATTTTCGTTAAGTCTTTTTATAAAGATTAGTGAATCGGAATATCATCAACATCTTTTAAAAGAAGGCATTTTTTGGTTTAACAGCGCAGTGCTTTTTTATTATGCATTCAATATATTGATCTGGGGTTTTCACAGCATACAGGTTTATAATCTAAAAAACCCACCAATGTTTATTTATAATTTTATACTTGTATTCAGCGGACTGCTGTATGCAATTTATGCCTTTGCTACAGGCTTAAATTCCATCGCTGTTAAAAAACGCAGGCTTAACCATGAATAATCTTTTACAGATAAACTCCACAGATGTAACTGTATTTGTTTTTGCAGGCATTATTGTATTGGCGCTTTTGTTTGGGTTTATTATGTATTTTCTTTTTTCATACAGGCATAAACAAAAAGATTTTCAGCTGTTACACGATCAAAAACAACAGATAGATGTTCAAAAGATAGAACTTGAAAAAACCTTACGCGAATTAAAATCAACACAGGCTCAGTTAATACAGCAGGAAAAAATGGCAAACCTTGGCGAGCTTACTGCGGGCGTTGCACACGAAATACAAAACCCTTTAAATTTTGTAAATAATTTTTCTGAAGTAAGTAATGAACTGATTGAAGAATTAAAAACCGAAAGACAAAAAACAGAAAGTGAAAGAAGCGCAGGTACTGAAAATGATATAATCAATGATATTGAACAAAACCTTCAGAAAATAAATTATCATGGTAAACGTGCAGAAAGTATTGTAAAAGGAATGCTGCAGCACAGCCGCGCAAACGCAGGTGTAAAAGAACCGACAGACATTAATAAACTTGCCGATGAATATTTGCGTTTAAGTTTTCATGGTTTACGTGCGAAAGACAAAAGTTTTAATGCCGACTTTAAAACAGATTTTGATGAAAGCATTGGAAAAATAAATGTTATTCCGCAGGATATAGGAAGGGTGTTGCTCAACTTATTCAATAATGCTTTTTATACTGTGAATGAAAAGAGGAAGTCAGCATCTGATAGTTACCTGCCAACGGTTTTAGTTCAAACAAAAAAGCTAAATAGTGCTATTGAAATTATTGTACGTGATAATGGCGATGGCATTCCTAAAAAAATAATTGAAAAGATCTTCCAGCCATTCTTTACTACAAAACCAACAGGCCAGGGAACTGGACTGGGATTGAGTTTGAGTTATGATATTATTAAAGCGCATAGCGGTGAAATAAAAGTTGAAAGCAAAGAAGGAGAAGGAACAACATTTATAATTCAGTTGCCAATATTGTAAATAGTTGCAATTAACCATAACTAAATTCATAAGAACTATGAATAAAAAAATCATTCAACTGCTGTTTACAATCACTAAGCTTATAGTATTTTCTACGTGCTTGCCCGCGCAAAATAATGCCGGATTATTTGATAGTGATTCTGTACTTCAAATGACTTTAAGCGGCAACATTCGCAGCCTTTTAAACGACAGGTCTGATGATGCAAAATATTACCCGCTTATTATTTCATACATACAGCAAAACGGAGATACATTCTCTATAAACGCAAAGGCAAAAACAAGAGGGCATTTTCGCAAACAACAAGGCAACTGCAATTATCCGCCATTGCTGCTGCGTTTTACCAACAATGACACATTGCAGGCTTCTGTTTTTAAAGAGCAACAAAAATTAAAACTGGTTATGCCCTGCCGCGGCGATGATTATGTTGTGCGCGAATGGATGGCATATAAATTATATAATCTTATTACGCCAAAAAGTTTCATGGCAAGGTTAACAAGAGTAACGATTGATGATAACAAGAGCAAAAAGAACGTGTCGTTTTACGGCATTTTGATTGAAGAAGAAAGCCGGATGGCAAAAAGAAACGGCGAAATAAATGTTAGCTGGAAGATAAATCCTCAATCAACACAACAGCAGGATTTTTTAACCATGGCTATGTTTGAATATATGATCGCAAATACCGATTGGTCTGTGCAATATTTGCAAAATGTAAAATTGATTGCCCGCGATTCAACAACCATTCCTTCAACAGTGGCCTACGATTTTGATCATGCAGGAATAGTGGATGCACCTTACGCACAGCCTGCCGAAGAGTTGCGGATGACATCAGTGCAGCAACGCAGGTATCGCGGTTATTGTATGCAGGACCTGCAAAAATTTGATTCAGTAATTGTTGCCTACAATAAATTAAAACCTGCCATTTATGATCTTTATACAAACTGCACTTTGCTTGACCCGAAATATGTAAAATCAACGCTTAAATTCCTGGATGATTTTTATGCAACCATCAACGATCCTGGTAAGTTTAAAAAAGAATTCAGTTATCCATGCGATCCAAACGGAACAGGTAATGTTGTGATAAAAGGATTGAAAGGAAATTAGTAAGTTATTGAGTTATTTTGGTTACCGGCAAACGAACTCCGATCGAGCTTCGTCGCAACACTTGCCTGCCTGCCGGTAGACAGGTACAGTTGATTCTTTGTTCAGCAATATTTAACCACAGAGTTACAAGAGTTATTGCTCAGAGTACACAATGCAACTTTTTATTTTACTCCGCGTTACTCTGTGGTTTAAAAGAATTCATACAAATCTATTTTTTATGTTCGTGATGTTTCTTCTTTTCATGCTCCGGATGAAGTGCAAGTTTTTCTGCGCCGCCTGATCCCCTGTATTCAAGATCTTCAAATAGACCTGTGTCAGTAAGATCAAGCTTGTGCGAGTTTTCCCAATCAAACTTTGCTATTGCGTGTAACCTTTCTATTATGGCATCATCATGTACTTCAATCGCAAGTTCCCGGCGATCATCAAAGCTTCCCGGCGTAAGATTTATTGAACCCACAATTGCCCTGCATTCATCAGCCAGCAACATTTTTCCATGCAATTTTAAATGCCTCAGCTTATGAATTTTTATTCCAACGTCATCCATTATCCGTAATCCGCCAACGCCTTCAATCAATTTATCTTTTTTCAACGTATGCGGCGGACGCACCATGATGTGCACTTTAACACCGCGGCTTGCTGCGCGTATAATGCGTTCAATAATTACAAGATCCTGGAATCTTTCATTCTGAATAAACAATGAATGTTTTGCTTCATCAATAAAATTAGCAATACGCTGACGGCCATTGTTGCTGCACCAGATTAAATGTGCATTTTCGCCCGGATTAAAATCTGATCTTTCCCAATCAGCTTCAAAACACATAATAATTTCTTTTACTTCATGCGGATTGGAAGTAATGATAGCGTAGTCGCGCGTTTCAGTCAGGTTTTTTGTTTCCCAGTTAAGCGATTTAATAAAAGCAATTTTATCATCAACCACCATCGACTTTTCATGCGTTAATCCAAAAAAAGGATTCGTATCTTTTACATGTATGCCTTCATCTTCGAGGATTTTTCGCGTGCTTTCATTTTCTTCTTCACCGCTTCTGCGCGAAGGGTTCAGCATTATTTTTACATCAAGCCCGCGTTTGTGCGCATTAATAACAGCACCGATCAGATCAATATCTGAAAAAAGAAACATTTTTATGCGCAACGATTTCTTTGCATCGTTAATGGTTTCAATTATCTGTTTCGAAGTATCGTCAGGAAAAACAAGTACTGACCTGTAATGCATAATTTTAATTTAATAAATATTACCTCTTTTATTTTGACACGGGATTGTTTATACTGATGTTTGTTCTCGTTCTTGCCTGGTAAAGTTCCGAATAAAATTTTCCGTACGTTATCAATTCTTCGTGGCTTCCTTCCTCTTCAATTACCCCATCTTTTATAACGATAATCCTGTCTGAATTTCTTATTGTGCTTAACCTGTGCGCAATGGTGATAACCGTTTTGCCTTCCATTAATTTTTCAAGCGCATCAATTACTATTTTTTCAGATTCCGAATCAAGCGCTGATGTTGGTTCATCAAGAACAAGAATGGGAGAATTGCGAATAACCGCTCTTGCTATGCCAATGCGTTGGCGCTGCCCGCCTGATAATGTTAAGCCTCTTTCGCCAACAAGCGTATTGTAACCCTCCGGCATTTTTAAAATAAATTCTTCCGCATCGGCAAGCCTTGCTGCATTTCTTATTTCTTCTTCAGTAGCAGCAGGTTTTCCGTAAGCAATATTTTCTGCCACAGAACCATAGAATAAAAAAGTATCCTGCAATACAAAGCCAACCTGTTTTCTTAATGCTTCAAGATTATAATCGGTAATATCAATTTCGTCAATTAAGATTTTTCCGCCTGAAGGATCATAAAATCTTGATATCAATCCGGCAATGGTTGATTTACCGCAGCCGGTTTGTCCGCATATGCCAATGCGTTCGCCGGGATTTATTTTAAGATTGATATTTTTTAATACCGTTACAGAATGATTATATCCGAAAGAAACATTGTCAAAAATTATTTCGCCGTTTAATTTCTGGGGTACGAGTGCATTTGGTTTTTCCGGAATAACATCATCAGTTGAAAGAATTTGCTGAATGCGTTCCAATGCAACGGTTGCCTGTGCAACAGCATTTGTCATTTTTGCAAGGTCTTTTACCGGACTAAAAAATTTGGTGAGATAGGTAATTAAAACTGTAAGTGAACCTACCGTCATTACACCGGCGAGCACAAGCGATGAACCTTTCCACAAAACCAGTGCAAGGCATAATGTAACGACAATGGAAACAACGGGAGAAACCAACGCTTTTAAACGGCGTGTTTTTAATGCAGCATGCACTGTTTCCATACTAACCTTCTTTAGGCGGTCCTCTTCAGTTTGCTGCGTGCCGAACGCGTTAATTACTCTTATTGATTCAAGACCTTGCTGCAGTACAGCCAGCATTTCGCTTTCATCTTTCCGCACTTCACGTGTAGATCTTTTTACTGCTTTCTTAAATCGAAAAACAAATACCAGCAGAAATGGTGTTACAGCTATTGCAAGTAAGGCAAAACTCCAGTTAATAAAAAACATCAGGGAAAGAATACCGATAATGGTCATTGCATCCACCACAATACTCAGCAGTGTTGACGATACAAAATCCTGCATGGTAGATACATCCGTTGTGATGGTACTTAATATTTTTCCAACCTGGTGTGTATCATAATAACCAAGCGATAATCTTTGTAGGTGATGATATACTTCCTGCCGCACATCGTTGGCAACATATTGTGCAACACTTTCCGTAAAATAACTGTAAACGTACGATGCCAGTGCGCCGATAACTGTAATAATGATCAACGATAAGGAAGCGATGGCTGCAATCTTCAGTTTGCTTTCACCTGTTGAACTGTTCAGCCATTGCAGCCATGATGGTAAAGCGTGATTGCCTATTACATTATCAATAACTACCTTTAAAGGCCATGGAGTTGCAATGTCCATTAATGTTTGAACGATCATTGCAAAAAAGATGAGCAGCAACCATTTTCTGTAAGGATATACTTGCTGAAATACAAGCTTAGTAAGGTTTTTCCTGCTTTTTTCCTTCTCTGCAGTTAATGGTTTCATGCTGCTAAATTATTACGAATCCACACTAAGATCATCTTTCGTTTTAAAGGGTTGTGGATTTATTATAAATTTCTATTGATTAAATTTTTATAATTTACAACGATTAAATAAAATTTGCGCATTAAAAATTCTATCTAACAAACATTCTCTATGAAAATTCTTGTAGTAGACGACGAGAAAGATATACAAACGTTGTTTGAACAGCGCTTCAGAAAAGAAATAAGAACTGCTGAGTTTGAATTTGCTTTTGCATTTTCAGGCGAAGAAGCACTTGATTATATAAAACGGCATGAGCACGAAGTTGTATTAATTTTGTCTGATATTAATATGCCGGGCATGAGCGGCCTTGTGCTGCTTGAGAAAATTAAGAAAATGTTTGAAGCGCCGCCGCCAATTGTAATGATGATAACTGCTTATGGCGATAGTGAAAATTATAGCAAAGCAATGCAGTTAGGCGCAGACGATTTTCTTACAAAGCCTGTAGACTTTGTTCATTTGAAAGAAAAGCTAAAAAAAACAATACATGCCTAAAATATTGGTAGTAGATGATGAAACGGATCTGGAAGTGCTGATTAAACAAAAATTCCGAAGACAGATAAGGGAGCACCAGTACGAATTTGTTTTCTCATTGAATGGAAAAGAAGCACTGGATAAAATAAAAGAGCAACCCGATATTGATATGATCTTTAGTGATATCAATATGCCTGAAATGGATGGCCTGACATTACTGGAAAAACTGAGTGAAGTAAGCCCGCTTATAAAAGCAGTTATTGTTTCCGCTTATGGCGATATGGATAACATTCGCACTGCTATGAACAGGGGTGCATTTGATTTTATTACCAAACCCGTAAATTTTGAAGATTTTGAACTAACGCTCAAAAAAACCATAGCTTATGTTTCCCAGATAAGACAAACACTGCAAGCTATTAAAGAAAACAACATATTGAAGATGTATGTTGATGAGTCTGTGTTGAAGTTTATGGAGAAGCGTGAGTTTGAACAAACACTTACTGCAAGTGATAGCATAGAAGCAACCGTAGTTTTTGTTGATATATGCAGTTTTACTGCACTTACAGAAACAGAGCAGCCTGATACAGTGGTTAAATTACTGAACAATTATTTTGATGTTATAGTAAAAGAAATAATTGAACAGAACGGCCACGTTGATAAATTTATGGGTGATGCTGTTATGGCTGTTTTTCGTGGCGATTTTCATTTAGACCGTGCAATAGAAGCCTGTATTGCCATTCGTGATGCCATACAGAAATTGCCGCAGGAAAAAATTGTTTTGAATTTTTTACCACAAGTATCTATTGGTGTTAATAACGGAGAAATGATATCGGGCAATATTGGTTCTGCAAGCCTGCGCCGCTTAGATTATACCGTTATTGGGGATGCTGTTAATACCGCACAGCGATTACAGAGTCAGGCAAAGCCGGGACAAATATTAATTTCATTAAGCGCCTATGACAAGATCAAAGAATTTTTCAATTGTGCACTTGTAGGGCAGATCACGCTTAAAAATAAAAGAGAGCCTGTTGAGGCTTACGAGGTGCTTAACTAAACACATTTTACGCGAATAGAATCTACAAAATGCAAGTTGAGAAGTTAGAATCATTTATTCTTGAAAAACTGCACAAAGAGCTGCCGCATTATTTATCTTATCATAATGCGTTCCATACAGAAGAGGTTATAATGCATGCAATGGAGCTCGGTAAAGGTGAAAATCTTTCTGAATATGACCTTTCTATATTGCGCACCGCTGCAGCTTTGCATGATTCAGGGTTTCTTATTTCAAATTTGAATCATGAAAAACATTCCTGCGAACTGGCGCGGCAACACATGCCGGAGTTTGATTATACACCGGAAGAAATCGATCAGGTGTGCGGCATAATAATGACAACACAAATTCCTCAATCGGCTTTCGATAAAATATCCCGCGTTTTATGCGATGCCGATATTTATTATTTAGGAACGAACGACTACCAGTTACATTCAGGAAGATTGTTTCGCGAACTGAGGCATTTTACGCCTGCCTTAAGCAACGAAAACTGGCTGCTGCAACAAATAAGCTTTCTTGAATCGCACAGCTATTTTACCGGAACTGCAAAAAGCAAACTGGATGCAAAAAAACGAGCAAACCTCAGGTATGTAAAAACCAGTTTAAGACAGCATAAACAATCACACAATGATTTCAGGCTTTCAGACATTGTATTAATGGTGGCGGGTTCGCTGATAGGAAGTTTTGCGCTGAGAAGCTTTTTAATTCCCAACCTTTTTCTTGATGGCGGCGTTACAGGTATCTCGCTTTTAATAAATGCGGTTTATAAGATAGATTTTCCATTGGTGATTTTTATATTGAATATTCCGCTTATTATTCTGGCTGCTTATGCAATAAACAGAAGATTTGCATTTAAAACTTTTTGCTCAATTCTCATCGTTAGTATATGCACACATTTTATTCCGTTTCCTCCAATTGTAATGCATGATTCCGATAAGGTGCTTATCTCAATCTTCGGTGGATTTTTTGCCGGCATCGGTATGGGTTTGAACATTCGCGCCGGCTCTGCAATGGATGGTATTGAAGTGCTTGCTGTTTACACGCTTAAACGCAGCAGCTTTACTATCAGCGAGATAATATTATTTATAAATGCTATCATTTTTATAATTGCAGGTTTTCACTCAGGAATAGCTACGGCGTTGTATTCAATGCTTACTTATTTCACTGCAACAAAAACAGTTGATTATGTAGTAGAAGGTGTTGAAGCTTATACAGGCGTTACCATCATTTCTGCACACAGCGAGCACATTAAAGAAAAGCTGGTGAATGAAATGGGTCGCGGCATTACTATTTACAAAGGCGAACGCGGATTCCTGCCGGGTAAATATGAAGTTCACTCAGACGTAGATATTATTTTCACCGTTATTACAAGGCTTGAATTGCGCAAGCTTAAAAATCTTGTTTATGCCGAAGACCCCAAAGCATTCATTTTTGCTAGCACCATAAAAGAAACATCCGGCGGTGTGTTGAAACGGCGGCAAAGTCATTAGCCGCTTACAAAATAAAACCTTCAACTGCCTGGTTTCAATATGAAATTATTATTATCATTGCTTATATTTTTCTTTATTGAAACAGCAAATTATTTGCAAAGCAATCGCCATAAGTTTATTGGCTTTCCCTATTGCAGCTTGCGCGCAAAACAACGTATTTGGTGGCTGGTACCTGGTGAATCTTAATTATCACATCACAAAAAAATTTACTTTATATACCGAGGTGCAAACCCGCAGCCAGCATGTATTTGATGACTTCTACTACCGTGAATTAAAAGGTGGTGTAAATTATAAGCTTACTGATGATATGAATGTTTTTGCCGGCTATGGCAATTATAAGACCTATACTTATCCAGGGAATTATGAAAAACCAGTTCAAACAAATGAGAACAGGCTCTGGGAGCAATTTGTATATACCACTAACTTAAATCGCATAAACATAGAAAACCGCGTTCGCTTCGAACAACGTTGGCTGAATGGTGTTTATCATAACAGGTTTCGCTACCGGTTGTTGCTTTCCGTACCTGTAAATCACCCAAAGATTGAGGACAAAACTTTTTTTCCGATCGTGTTTGACGAAGTATTCTTCACTGATAAAGATCCTTATTTTCTACGCAACAGAATTTTTGGCGGCGCCGGTTACAGGTTCTCAAAAGTTTTTACTGTGCAAATGGGTTTAATAAGGCAGTCCGATTTTTTTGCTGATGGAAGCAGTTCAGGGAAGAATTTTTTTCAAACCTCTTTGCTGTTAAATGCAGGAACGCCGCATAAAAAGGTTCATTTTTCTGATGCCGATTAGTGATCATTTATTTGTTAGCCTGCTTATTTGAATGCCAGCTTCTTTTAGTTTATTCCGCAATTCTTCCTGTGAAATACTGTTTGTTTCGAGTTGTTCATGAAGATCAAGCAAATAATTCTGTACTGCTGCTGCTTCGGCGTAAGCCGATAAAAGATCTGCAGCATCCTGCACATGCTTACTGGCATAATCCTTTAACTTAAAACTTACGGGCGGGTCGAGCAAGAACTGTTTAATTTCAGTGATCGTTCTTATATCGTCATTGCGCATCTTCATGTTACGAAGATAGCAAGCGCCGAAAGAGGTTTATATGCGAAAAAACACTATTAACAGTTAAGATAATCCTGTAAATTTGCGGTCTCAAAAAATAAAATTTGTTATGAGCACAGTTAAAGTTGCAATAAATGGATTTGGCCGCATAGGCAGGCTTGTTTACCGCCAGATATATCACATGGATGGCATTGAAGTAGTGGCAATCAACGATTTAACCAGTCCAAAAGTATTGGCTCACCTATTAAAATATGATAGTGCACAGGGAAGGTTTGGCAAAGAAGTTACGTTTTCAGACAACTCTATTACAGTAGAGGGAAGTGAAATAAAAATATATGCACAGAAAGATCCTGCACAAATTCCATGGGGCGATCATGATGTAGATGTAGTATTGGAATGTACAGGGTTCTTTACCGATAAGGTAAAAGCAGAAGCGCATTTAAAAGCGGGTGCTAAACGCGTTGTTATTTCTGCACCGGCAACCGGCGATCTTAAAACAATCGTGTTTAATGTAAACCATAGTATACTCGACGGCTCTGAAACAATTATAAGTTGTGCATCCTGTACTACAAATTGCCTTGCACCGATGGCTAAAGTATTAGATGATTCTTTCGGTATTGTAAATGGGTTAATGACGACCATTCATGCTTATACCAACGATCAGAATACGCAGGATGCTCCACATCCTAAAGGCGATTTAAGAAGGGCACGTGCCGCTGCACAGAACATTGTTCCAAACAGTACCGGTGCTGCTAAAGCTATTGGTTTGGTATTGCCTAACCTTAAAGGCAAATTAGATGGTTCTGCGCAACGTGTTCCAACTATAACAGGTTCTTTAACCGAATTAACAGCTATCATTGGCAGGAAAACAACTGTTGATGAATTAAATGCTGCAATGAAAGCTGCCAGCAACGAAAGCTTTGGCTACACTACAGATGAAATAGTTAGCACAGATATTATTGGCATAAGCTATGGTTCTTTGTTTGATGCCACACAAACACGCGTACAAACCGTGGGCGACGCTCAATTGATTCGTGTTGTTAGCTGGTATGATAACGAAATGAGTTATGTAAGCCAGTTGGTAAGAACTGTAAAATATTTTGCAGGCTTAATAAGCAAATAAATTTTAAAATAGCCCATAATCCCGCAT
>JABDFS010000027.1 GCA_013286425.1 Bacteroidota bacterium | reverse complement strand
GGCAGGTTTGATTTTGCCGTCGCGCTTTCGATTGTATAATGATTAATGAGCTGTGTTTTACCGGGCGTGTTTGATGTTTTTGCCAGCTTTGAATTATTGCAAAGCATGTTTATTAACGATGATTTGCCAACGTTGCTTCTGCCGATAAATGCATATTCAGGCCGATCGGGTTTCGGGCATTTATCATACGATGGGCTTGAAATAAGATATGTAGCTTTTGTTATTTGCATCATCAAAAATATGCAAACCTGCCGGCAGGCAGGGAAAGTAAAGTTTGTAAAGCTAAAAGTATATCAATGCTGTAACATGTGCGATACAACAACAAACTGGTGTAGTATGTAAACTTCAGCACAGATCATGAATACTGCAATTGTGTATGGAAACAAGTCTAAGTATTCAAAAGGAATCAATTGCTTTTTCTGCGGGTTTGCAATTATTCTGTCCATTGCTTTATAATTTCAAATTGAAAATACAAAACCTGTTTATATAAAGCAATAATTATTATGTGTGTGGTTGGGTATTAGGTTTTTTCTCCAGGCTGTCTTTAGGATATTGTGCTTCCATCTGTTTACGAATACTTTCACTCCAGGCAAATACCGTATCTTTTTCTGCTTCTGTTAAACGCGCATCTGTATGAATGAGTGTGTATGATGAAAGCGGCATTTCTCCTTTGTCAACCTGCTTTTTTACTTCTGTTATCTTATCATATTTTCTTGCTGCAGTATAAGTGGCAAACTCATTTAAATTGAAAGACCTTTTTCCATCTGTAACATGATTGGCTAAAAACCATGCAACGGGCTGAACATTATTGTACCACGGATATCTTGTGTTGTTGCTATGGCAATCTTTGCAGGCTTTTGCGAGAATTGAATCAACACTTGCGGGAACAGCATACACTGTAGAAATATCATTTGGCTGCGATCCCGGATGTATATTCTTTCCAGGCCTTATAAATTGTATCGCGAGTAATATTATGAACACAATTAATAAGATTCTCTTTAGCATATTGCTATTTGTTTGAAGCAAGAATATTTCCTGTCATTTCTTTCGGGATAGGCAAACCCATAAACGTTAAAATGGTTGGTGCAATATCACCCAGCTTGCCGGGCTTTACTTCGCCTTTAAATTCGTTATTAATGATAAAGAACGGAACCGGGTTTAATGAATGCTGTGTGTTTGGAGAGCCATCTGCATTTACTTCAAAGTCGGCGTTACCATGATCTGCAAGTAAGAAAGTTGTATAGCCGTGTGCAAGTGCCTCAGTAACAACTTTTTCAACGCATGCATCAACCGTTTCAACTGCTTTTATAACAGCTTCCCAAACGCCGGTATGGCCAACCATATCTGCATTGGCAAAATTCAAACAAATAAAATCTGCTGTTTCATTTTCTATTTCAGGCAGTAATTTTTCTGTTACTTCATAAGCGCTCATTTCAGGCTTAAGATCATACGTTGCAATCTTTGGCGATTGTACAAGAATCCTGCTTTCACCATTAAAAGTTGCTTCTCTTCCACCGCTGAAAAAGAAAGTTACATGCGGGTATTTTTCTGTTTCGGCAATGCGAATCTGCTTTAAATTATTGCTTTCAATTATTTCACCAAGCGTATTATTTAAATTATCGTTTTCAAAAATGACATGTACATTTTTATATGTATGATCATACTCTGTCATGGTTGTATAATCTAATTGCAAAGCATGCATGTCATAGTCAGGAAAATCCTTCTGCGTAAGTGCAAGCGTAATTTCACGGCAACGGTCTGTTCTGAAATTAAAGCAGAGAACGGCATCGCCATCTTTAATAACTGCCAACGGTTGCTGTGCCTCGTTTATAATTACAGTTGGTTTTATAAATTCATCGGTAACATTTTCTGCATAAGATTGTTCAACAGCAGCAATGGCATCTGTTGCTTTAATGCCTTCGCCTTTAACCAGTGCATCATAAGCCAGCTTCACTCTTTCCCATCTTTTATCGCGATCCATTGCATAATATCTTCCGCTTACACTTGCAATTTTTCCAACAGAATTATTAATGCTTTGCTGCAATTGTTTTATAAAACCTAAGCCACTTTTAGGATCTGTATCGCGGCCGTCTGTAAATGCATGAATGTACACTTCGGTTAAACCTTGTTGCGCACAAACATTACAAATAGCTTCGAGATGATTGATATGCGAATGCACGCCACCATCACTTACCAAACCAATTAAATGCAATGGTTTGTTATTATCTTTTGCATATTTAAGCGCGTTTAATAAATGTTCATTCTTTTGAAATTCGCCTTCGCGAATGGCAACATTTATTCTTTGCAATTCCTGGTAAACAACCCTGCCCGCACCAAGATTCAAATGCCCTACTTCGCTGTTGCCCATTTGTCCGTCAGGTAATCCAACTGCTTCGCCGCAGGTGATTAATGTTGTGTTTGGATACTTGCTGTACAGGCTGCTAACAAAAGGTGTTTTTGCATGCTGAATGGCGTCTGATGAATAAACTTTCCCAAGTCCCCAGCCATCCATGATTATTAAAATTGCTTTTTTGCTCATGGCGTAAAGCTAACAGATTTCATGTTTTTTGTTAAATGATTTTTCAACCCGGTTTAAAAAACCTGCTTCAAAAAAGTTAAGGGCTGTGCCTGTGAAACCTGCGGTGTGCCCACAGGTTTTTGTTTACTCCTTTTCAGGATAGGACATCTTTATCAACTTAATACCGGCAAACTCATTTCTTCGATATAATTTCGATATTTCTTCGATATAACTTCGATATAACTTCGATTAATTGGATCGAAGAAACATCGAAGTTATATCGAAGTTATTTCGTAAAAATAAGCCTGCAGCTATCTACCGGATACGAAACTGGTTACAATACAGTAAGCTTCTGCCGCCTAGTTGCAAAGAATGAATTATAATAATTTTTAGAAGTTGTTGTTTTGAATAAAATCTTAAAGATTGTGCGTACATGGCGGGTGTGAAACGTAAGCTACGTGATGATATACAGTACAAGTGTTGTGATCACGTATCAGGTACGGGACAGGCTCAAGGGCGATGCCATGAAAAGCTGAAGCCGGTAACCCCCAATTTTATAAACAACTTTTGTATTCGTTAATTTATTGTAAACAGCAGGTATCATTCACAATTACATAACTAAACTACTTAAACAATAAGCATTATCTTTAGTCAAAATTCAATATAAGATTACAATGAAAAAATTGCTTTTTTTACTCGGTGTTTTTTTCTCAATTACAAGTTTTGCGCAGACCGGCGATGATGTGGTGAATGCTCTGAAAGCAGGCAGTGCAGAAAAGTTCACCGGTTATTTCAGCAGCGCTGTGGATGTAAAACTTCCGCAGAAAAATGAAATGAAAAATTTGAGCAGGAGCGATGCGTCTTCTGCTATTTCAGGATTTTTCTCTGCTAATAGTATAAACGGGTTTGAACTTACTTCTGAAAGAGAAATGAGTGGTACAATGTACATAGCCGGGAAACTTACCGGTAGCGCCCAGGGTTATAATATTACAGTAATGCTTACCAGCAATGGCAAAACAATGTCGGTAATTACAATACGTATAAGTTAGTTTGGGTTTGATGTGATTTTTTAAAGGGAATGAATTTTCATTCCCTTTTTTATTTGTTGTTTATGCAAATGAATTGATGGCTGTGCCGTGTAAAAGGCAGGTACATTACACGCAGCATAAAATAATTACATTTGTTTATGCCACGACCATACAGCCAGTTTCGCGCCGCACTCGCTTTGGCAAAGGCAAGTTTGGTGGCAATGCTGCGCAGTCCTACATCGGTAGTTTTTTCTTTACTGTTCCCTATAATATTCATTGTTGTTTTTGGTTCGATGGTTAATAATACGGTCGTGCAACTTAAGATCGTAATAGCGCCGGGTTGCGATACGGCAAACCCTGTTTATGAAAGCTTAACCAAAATAAGCAACATCGCTATTGATAAAAGTTTAAACATACATGATGCAACTGAAGCGTTGCAAAAAGGAAGATTGACTGCAATTGTTGATATAAAAAAAGATGCTGCGGCATCAGCTATTCCTGCGTATGATGTTAATCTTATTTCTAGCACTTCAGCAGAAAATCAAAATGAATTATTGCAAACTTTGATGAAGAATGCGATTGGTTCTATCAACGAAAAAATATTTCCTTCCAATCCAACTATTGCGGCTATTCATACAAAAGAATTACCAGGACGTATTTACAGGCAAATCGATTTTATTCTTCCGGGGCAGCTTGGCTTTTCGTTGTTGATGGCTGGCGTATTTGGTTCTTCTTTTCTTTTATTCAGCTTAAGGCAAGGATTGGTTTTAAAAAGATTATCTGCAACACCTATAAGCCGCGCATATTTAATATTGGGTGAAATGCTGAGCAGGCTTTTCTTTCATGTACTAAGCTTTATTATAATGATTGCGTTAGGCTACTTCGTTTTTAATTTCACATTGGTGAATGGCTTTTATACATTTCTTGAAATGCTTTTCTTTTCGTTATTCGGGTTGATCATTTTCATGGGCATTGGGTTTATCATAAGCGGAGTTATTCAAAATGAAAGTTCAATAGCGCCGGTTGCGAACACGTTTACCTTACCGCAGATTTTATTGTGCGGCTTATTTTTTCCGATTGAAAATTACCCGCACTGGCTGCAATCGTTCTGCAATATTTTACCGCTTACTTTTTTTGTTGACGGGTTAAGAAAGATTGCATTTGAAGGAACACATATATGGCAAATGCCTGTGCAATTATCAGGATTGGTTATCTGGGCTATCGTCATCAGCTTTTTAAGCATAAAGCTTTTTAAATGGGAATAGAATTCCTGATTAATACAAAAGATAAAAAATTGAACCGTCACCTCGACATAAGGAGAGGTCTCACGAATTTTTTGCAGTTCGAATGATAAGAGATTTCTCCTAACGTCGAAATGACGACTCTCTAATTATTTAGTTCAATTCATATTAGATCATGTAGGAAACCATATCATTTCTCCATCAACATCAATCAAAACATTGGCGCCGCTTTTCCATCGTGGTTTTATGAATTGTGTTTTCTCCCATTGTTCTAACTGCTTCTGTAATTCATTTACTTTTTTCAGGATATTGTTTTGAAAGATCATGGTGTTCGCCTAAATCATTTACCACATTAAACAAATACAACAGGTTACTTTTTTTGTCGATGTATAATTTCCAATCGCCGTTACGTATTGCCTGCGAATATCCATTGCGCCAATAAAAAACATTGTGCGGCAAACTGTCTTTTTTGCCGGTTAAATAAGGAATCAAATTCACACCATCATACACACGATCATCCGGTAAAGTTGTATTGGTAACAGCGGCAATGGTTGAAAATATATCGAGTGAACTTACCGGCTCATTATAAATTGTATTGGCTTTTAATACACCGGGATATTTAATGAAAAATGGTACCAACAAACCTCCATCAAAATGTGTGCACTTGCCGCCGCGCAAAGGTGCATTTGTGGTTGCGCGTGTATAAGTAGCGCCGCCGTTATCGCTTAAAAAAATAATAACGGTGTTATCTTCAAGCCCTGCATCTTTTACCTTTTTTATTACTGCACCAACAGCATCATCTAATGCTTCAATCATTCCGAAATACACACGGTGTAAAGTATCGTTTACTGAATGTATTCGGTCAAAATATTCCTTCGGAACCTGGAAAGGATCATGTGGTGCATTGAAAGTTAGTGTAAGAAAAAAAGGGCTGCTTTTATTTCTGTCAATAAAATCAATTGCCTTTGATGCGAATGAAAAAGTAAGATAACCTGTGTCTTTTACAACAGAATCACCTTCGCGTATTTCTGTTGAACCATAACGCGGAGCCCATGCCACCGGCTCTGAAAAAGACCAGGGCAAATGTTGGTTGATGTACCGTGTTGTATCAACAGGGTCATCAACATAACGCGTTAAAGCGCCTTCAAAATAATAGCTGTAATCATAACCCGATTGGCTCGGATGATAGCCATCACCATTGCCTAAATTCCATTTTCCAACAAGCCCTGTTATGTAACCATTCTTCTTTAATAACTCAGCGATGGTTATTTCATTTTCAGGAATGCCATCCTTGAAATCTTTTCTGTCAACAAAAAAATTTGGCTTCAACATTTTTAAACCTGGTGTTGTTTTTTTTAGTGATGTATAATTTGATCGAAGGTTTGACATCGTACGCGGATCAATATGATCATAAGGCATGAATTCAACACCAAACCGCTGCTGGTAACGGCCTGTTAATATCGCTTCTCTTGAAGGCCCGCAGATAGGTGCGGTTACATAACCTTCTGTAAAGCGAAAACCATCAGTGCCCAATGCATCTATGTTAGGTGTTTGAATTAATTTATTTCCGTATGAAGCAAGGTCACTGTAGCCAAGATCATCAGCAACTATTAAAATAACATTGGGCTTCTTTACCTGCGCAATTGCCTGAACATGCATAAACGCAGTACACATTATTACTGCAAATGCAAACTGAATGGTGGCTTTATTTTTAAAAACAAAACACATTCTTTGTGTGTAATTCTTTAACTAAGTTAATACTCAATCCTGTTTATTATCTGCTAACTTTAATTCATTATAAAATATAACGGGCATTATGTCGGTAACAAACTATGCGCAGGTAAATGGCATTCACCTGTATTACGAAATTCATGGCGAAGGCAAACCATTGGTGTTGATACATGGTGGCGGTTCTACTATTACCACTTCATTCGGTGTATTACTTCCAATGCTTGCTGAAGAATATAAAGTTATTGCTGTGGAATTACAGGCGCATGGGCACACGAGCGACAGAGATGCACCTGAAAGTTTTGTACAGGATGCAGATGATGTGGCTGCGTTATTGCAGCAACTTAATATTTCAAAGGCAAACGTTCTTGGCTTCAGTAATGGCGGAAGCACTGCCATGCAAATTGCAATTCGCCATCCTGAGATAGTTGATAAAATAATTGTTATTGCAGGCGCATTTAAACGCGATGGTTTTATCAAGGGATTTTTTGAAGGAATGGAATATGCAACGTTGGATAATATGCCGCAATCTTTGAAAGATGCTTTTCTGAAAATCAATCCTGATACAAACGCATTGTTTACGATGTTCAGCAAAGACAAACAAAGAATGATTGATTTTAAAGACTGGAATGAAAACGATATACAATCTATACAATCACCGGCATTGATAATAAATGGAGATAAAGATGTAATGACGAACGAACATGCTTTAGAAATTTCAAGACTTATTCCCAACAGCAGTTTGGTAATATTACCCGGAACACATGGCCAATGCATTGGTGAAGAAGGCACCACAAAGCCCGGCAGTGTGTTACCACAAATAACTGCTATGCTGATAAAAGAATTTTTAAACGGCTGACCGTTTTCAATTGATAAAATTTAATTGAAATTTTTTTGATCCGCCTTACGTGTAACATGTATTTTTATTGCTTCGCTTCAAACAAAAGAAAATGAAGACACCAAAATTTGCTTTAATCTATATTGTTGTAAGCACAATATTTTTTTTATCGTGCAATTCATTCAATGGCAATTCTCAAACTGCAGATACTTCAATTCATAAAACAGTTCAGCAGGCGATGGCGCCGGGCAACTTCAACGCACAGTCAGGAATAAAATTCGACAGCACATATATTCAGAAATTTCTTGCTGATAAACCACTCTTTAAGCAATTCAGTAAAGACTTTGATACTTTTTATCGCGCCAATAATTACAATTATGTATGGTATGATAACAAAGGGTTGATTGAATCTTCAAGCGCACTTATTTCAGGCCTTTCCAACATTGAAGAAGAAGGCGTTTCATCTGATATTCCTTATAAAGACACACTGGATGTTTTGTTTCACAATCCTGTTGATTCATCCAACATGAATGCGCCTGATGTAAACACTGAATTAATGTTAACAGGCGAATATTTTTATTATGCAAAGAAAGTCTGGGCAGGTGAGCTTAACAGTAAAGCAGAATCTATAAACTGGTATTTGCCGCGAAAAAAACTTTCTTATGCAGCATTGCTGGATGATAATTTAAAGAATGGTTCAATTAGTGAACCGGGTGGAGAAGTTGTAAAACCTCAATACCAGGGATTGAAAAAAGCGCTTGCGCAATACAGGGAAATTGATAAGAACGGCAATGAAGTTGTTGTGCCTTCACTGAAAGGCTCTGCTGTATTAAAACCGGGAAATTCATCTGATGTTGTTATTGCTGTGCGAAAACGATTGGTGCAATTAGGTGATATAACAGCCGCAGATTCTTCATCAGTGTTTGATGCAAATCTTGCAGGCAGTATTTATAAAGTGAAAGACCGTTATGGTTTAAAGATTGATTCAACCATTACCAATGCATTTATAAATGCTATAAATGTTCCTGCAAAAAAACGCGCGGAACAGATAATGGTGAATATGGAACGTTTGCGATGGATACAACAGGATACAACCGCAGCAAAAGAATTTATCCTGGTTAATATTCCTGAATACATGTTGGTATATTATGAGAACGGACAGGCGGCGTGGCGTTGTAATGTTGTTGTAGGCAAACCAATGACAAAGACAGTGATTTTCAACGGCGATATGAAGTATGTTGTTTTCAGTCCTTACTGGAATGTACCAACAAGCATTATAAATAAGGAAGTAAAGCCTGGTATGGCGCGTAACAAAAATTATCTTGCTGCACATAATATGGAATGGAACGGAGGAAGAGTTCGACAAAAGCCTGGCCCAAGAAATTCGTTGGGACTTGTAAAATTTCTCTTTCCTAATTCAAACAATATTTACCTGCATGATACACCATCCAAATCTTTATTTTCTGAAAGCAACCGTGCATTCAGCCATGGATGTATACGGGTAGCGCAACCAAAAGATCTTGCCATAAGAGTATTAAGGCAATATCCTGAATGGACACCTCAAAAAATTGATGCCGCCATGCATGCAGGCAAAGAGCAGTATGTTACATTAAAGCGCACCATTCCTGTTTATATAGGTTATTTTACAGCCTTTGTTGGTGCAGATGGACAGGTAGATTTTCGTAATGATATTTATCAAAGAGATGGCAGATTGTTGAATATGCTGGAGCAGAATTAAGATTGAAGTTCAACTAATTTATATTGTAAAAATTAAAGGCTCCGTTACAGGAGCCTTTGTGTTTCTCATCAGGTCATAATCACCTTTTGGCAGCAATAAAACTTAAAAGCTTAATTGCATTTATGTTGCTGTAATCGTATTGATACAAACCATCAGCAGTAACCACTATTAATTTTTTATTACCTGAAATAACATCATAAGGACTTTTACTTGCAATGCTTTGCATTAATACTAATGCTGAAGGATTAGCTGCATTAAACACTTTCACATTGGTTGAATCACAAACAAAAAGCAGTGTACCATCTTTTGATAATCCTTTCGGGCTTTGAAGTTTATAAGATCTTAAAAGCTGGCTATTAGAGATATTTGAAATATCAACAACATCCAATTCATTTGCATCACCGCCACAGTAACTTCCTGAATGCAAAGTAACATAAGCGTAACTGGCATCTGCAATAACCGGATCGCATGCTGTACCATGTGTAAACTGCCCGGCTGAAACAGGATGTGCAGGATCGCTCACATCATACATAAACACACCTTCCATCGAGCCAAGAAATAATTTGTCTTCAAAAGGATAAATTGTTTCAAGGTCATAGCCTGCAAAAAATGATGAATCAAGTTTAGGGTTGGAAGCATTGCTTACATCCACAATACCAAGGCTGTGCATTTCATTTATAGCATATAAATAATTATTCATTAAAACCATACCTGCCATTGAGCCTGCAGTGCCGGTAGATTTAGCTGAAGGGGCAGCACTGCTGTTCAATGTTTCAAAAAAGCAGCCATTACAACCACCCGGATCAATTGTAGTGGTCCATTCAACGGTTGTGTCTTTTTGATTCCAGTCTACAACTACCTGGTTACTATCATTGGCTATATAATTACCGATAAACGCACGGTCAGTAAAAAAGTTTTTTATAGAGTTGGTTAATATGGCATGATGCGGATCGGTTATATCAAGTGCAAGTAATTCATCGTACATATCGGCATACAAAATATTGCCTTTGATAGCAATATCAAGATTGCCCGGAATAGATAAAAAAGCAACCTGCACAGGTTTAGATGGATTTGAATTATTAATGATGTGAATGCCTTTGTTTACTTCATTCACATAAATAAAGTTGTCTTTTATATACAACTTGCCTGCCTGTTGAATTGCTGTGTTTGCGTCGCCGTTAATGGAAGCAAGCACAGCACTCCTGCTTTTATACACAGGATTACTGTAAATAGTATACGTATATCTTTGAGTTTGTGTTTTGGTGCCATCTTTTGAACAACCGGGCAGCAGGAAAAAAACGTATGCAGTTAATGCAGAGATCGTCAGTATCAGAATTGAATTCTTTTTCATACACGTTAGATTAGAAACAAGTTGACAGCAGCGTTTAACAAAACGTTGTAGTAAAGAGAAAATATTTTTTTTGGTTTAATTATGTAGAAATATTCTCAGTGAAACTCTGTGTATAACTCAGCGTACCTCTGTGGTTTTAAAATTTTACCACGGAGTTTTGGGAGTGTTTGCACGGAGTTGCGCAGAGTGTGATGCAAAAGATATAATATTCAATTTCACTTTACATTTTCATCATACTTATAAAACAAAACATCTTTCTGCGGCACTGTTACATTAATTACACTGCTTATTTTTCCGAGAGAAACAACATTCCAGATATCAAATAAACTGCAGGGAGAAAGTTGCAATTGCTGAAGCGTGAAAGAAGTTTGTTTACCGGCACTACTTCTGTTGAATATACCGATCCAGCCTTTTGATGAATCAGTTTTATTGACCGTTTTCCATATTTCAATACTGTCATCGTCATAAACCAACCTGCCTGTTATTCCATTTTGATTGCAGGCAAGCATTTGTTTATTGGTAAGCAATTGAAAAGAAAAAGTATCAGTAGTAGATAATTCTCCGCCCATAAACAAAGGCGAAGCGCCCAATGCACGTTGTGTAATGAATGTATATTTCTCATTCTTTGTAAAGGAACACATGCGCTCTTTTCCTTTGCTTCCTTTATTACCTTCGCTGCTGTCGGTATGCAAATAATCTGAAACATGATTGTTCAGGCAGATATGCCCGAACGGAATCATATCCATATCCAGCCATAAACCTTCATTTGCATAAGCGTTCCAATTCTTCCATGCATCAAAAACTTTATCAATGCTTTTTTCATTATCCCAAACATCACCGGTTATTCTTAACAACGTTGCGGTTTTATAATCATCAATAAACTCTGTTTTGCTGTCGCCGCCGGGTGAGAGGCTTAATACGATCTTTCTTCCTGTTTTAGCGATTGCATTTTCCACCGCATTAATTTCCGGCGGATGAGCTGTGATGTCGTCTGTTTTAATATAATCAACACCCCAGCTTGCCAGCAGGCTTATGTATGAATCGTAGTATTCCTGCGCACCGGGTTTGTTCATGTCAATGCCATAATTATCATGATTCCATTTGCAAAGCGATGTTGTATCGGCAATATCGCGCGCATGATAGTTTGTTCCATACACAGGGAGATTTTCATTATACGCTTCGCGCGGAATGCCGCGCATAGTATGGATGCCAAACAATAAACCTGCAGCATGCGCTTTGTCTGCTATGTATTTTAAACCATGCGGAAAATCTCTTTTGAACGGAATATATCTTCCATAATCATCAATGCTTACGCCTGATAAATTATTGGCCGAATCTTTTTCAATATCCCAGCCCGCATCAATAACAAGATAAGTATAACCGGAAGGCTTCAGCTTTTGTTTCATCACGTTGAGATTGCTGAGTATATTTTTTTCTGTCGGATATTTTCCATAACAATCCCAACTGTTCCAGCCCATCGGTGGTGTTTGTGTTTTTATCACCTGCGCAAAGTTTTCCTGAAAATTACAGCATGAAAAAATCGCAACGAATAACAGTAGCTTAATCATTGTTCAATTTTATATGTGTGCCAACGCCGCCTTTATCTTCTATCTCTTTTAATAATGCCGCCAGCTCTTTTAGCTTATCAGGATATTGTTTTGAAAGATCATTCTTTTCGCCAATATCATCTTTCAGGTAATACAACTGCGGCAAACTATCGTTGCCTAATTCATTGCCGGTTAAATTTCTTTTCGGGCCTTTATGCGGTTCAATATACTTCCAGTCATCTTTTGTAACAGACAACGCGCCGCCTTGTTCAACAAGGTAGGCTCTGCCTTGTGTTGATTTTCCTTCCAAAGCACTCAGCAAATCTTCACTGTCAGGCGCTGCATTTGCAGGCAGCGTTGCATTAAAATATTTTGCGAGTGATGCAAACAAATCAAGCTGACAAACCAATGCATCAGAAGTTGACGCAGTGTGATTATTTGGCCAATCAATAATGAAAGGAATGCGTGTGCCGCCATCATACGCACTGTATTTACCACCACGCAAAGGCCCTGCAGGTTTGTGTCCATCCAGGTGTTCAACCGAGCCATCTTTATAACCATCATCCACAACAGGCCCGTTATCACTACTGAAAATTATGATAGTGTTACTGAGCAAATGCAAACTATCGAGTGTATGATAAATGGCACCAACACTCCAGTCGAGTTCTTTAATTACATCGCCGCGCACACCCAGGTTACTGCTGTTCACAAAACGTGCAGCAGGCACACGCGGCACATGAATATCATGCGTTGCGAAATACAAAAAGAAAGGATGCGTTTTATTTTTTACAATGAACTGTTTTGCTTTTGATGTAAGCGTGTCTGCAATGTTTTCATCAATCCATCTTGCACTGTTGCCGCCGCTCATATAGCCAATACGGCCAATGCCATTTACTATTGTTTGATCATGCCCATGTGAGGCTTTTAACTTCAATAATTCAGGATGATCTCTTCCTGTTGGATCATTACCCACTATACTGTCATAACTCACATAGATCGGATCTCTCGGATCAAGATTTACTACATGATGATCTTCAACAAAAACACATGGTGTTCTGTCGCCGGTTGCAGGAATGATGAACGAATAATTAAACCCGACTTCATTCGGCCCGGGCTTTACTTCATGATTCCAGTCCGGCCCTGTTAATGCAGGCCCTAAACCCAAATGCCATTTACCAACAGCGCCTGTTGTATAGCCTTGCTGCTGCAACATGGCAGGCAGTGTAAGCATATTTGTATCGATGATGAGTGAGGCATTACCCGGCGCAATTTTAGTGTCATCCCTGCGCCATGCATATTGGCCTGTAATGAACGAATATCTTGAAGGCGTGCACGTAGCAGAGGAGGAGTGTGCATTGGTAAAGCGAATGCCTTTTGATGCAAGCATATCAATATTGGGTGTGGTGATTTTTGTTGCACCATAACAACTTACATCGCCATAACCTAAATCATCAGCATATATATAAACGATGTTTGGTTTTGATGATGCTATTTTTTGTGCAAACAAATTTTGCTTTGAAAACATAACGGCAAAAAGGAATGCAATTTTTAAAATGCTTCGCATATAAGTATTTTAATAGAGCTTCTAATAAGCATTTGATAATTTGAAATTCAGCGTAGTTATATAATTGAAAAACTCTTAGGGCGTCATTTCGACGTAAGGAGAACTACGAAGTAATCATCGAGACTTCTAAAAAACAAACATTCACGAGATAAATCTCTCGAATTATTTTAAGTTTAAAATTATGCAGAGATATCTCATATCTTTTCTGTCACTTTCTTTTATCTCATTCATTAATGTTTTTTATTTGTTTCGATAAATGCTTCGTATTTCTTTCAGGTAATTATTTTATCGCTCAAGGCCGCTGGGCCTCGCTCATGCAACGGCGCTGCCTGCGCTTCTTTGAAAAAATATCCTTCGGATTTTTTCAATTCCAACATTCGTTGGAACCGAACCGCAGGAGGCGCCTAACGCATGAGCTGGTGTAACATGTGCAGCACGCTGGCTGTTACTTAACTTTTATAGCATAACACATAATATTTTAATCCGCTTCTTTAGGTTGTTTGGCATTAGGATCAACAGGACTATAAATATCCCACTCTTTTTTTACCGGTGTTGTGTGTGCTTTGCGCGCGATCTTTTTAAACTTTCTTACCAGCTCAGGATGTTGCGCCGCCACATCATGTGCTTCCGCTGAATCGCTTACAATATTATACACCTGCCATGGCGCATTTGGGTTTTGTATCAGGCCCGTTCTCACGCCTTTCCAATCCCCGATGCGCACCGCAACCTGTCTTCCTTTGCCCGGAAATTCCCAATAAAAATATTTATGTTGTTTATACTTACCTGTTGATGCAGTTATCACCGGCAATAGTGAAACACCATCATTCTTCGGCGCTTTTACTTTTAATACATCTGCAAACGTTGCCATCATATCATACAATATTGCAGGATTTGTATTCACCGTATTTGCAGGAATATGCCCCGGCCATTTTATAACAAACGGCTCGCGGATGCCGCCTTCATATAGATCAGATTTGAATCCACGCAATCCTGCACAACTATTAAAAAATGCAGAGCGTAGCTTTTCTCCATCCATCGCGCCGTTATCACTTGTAAAAATTATAATGGTGTTATCATCAAGATTGTATTTGTGCAATTCATCCAAAACAATTTTTACCTGTGTATCTAAATAACTTACCTGCGCCGCATACGTTGACAATGGATAATATGTTGGTATGCCATTGTTGGTAACAGACCAATTCGGTTGTTCATTCAAATCTTTTATGTACTGATCAATGTAAGGTTGCGGCGCCTGCAACACTGCATGCGGCAATGTATAAGGCAGGTATAAAAAGAAAGGTTGTGCATGATTTTTATCAATGAATGAAACGGCTTGCGCAGTCATTTTATCAATTGAATATTCGTTGCCGATGTAATCTTTCGGATCGCGCGAAGCCTTGCTTGCTGAATCAAATTTCGGATGCACATTAATAACAGGATTATCCAACGTATCATGCACCGCATTATCATACAAATGTGTTGTATAATAATTATGCGCGTGGCGTTGATCGTAATATCCATAAAACAGATCGAAACCATGTATCAATGGATTGCCACTGTTATCATAATTGCCCAAACCCCATTTGCCAATTGCTGCAGTGGCATAGCCATCATCTTTAAATAAATTTCCTATTGTATATGCACTTGAATCGAGCGGATAATTGCCGTTCTCGTTTACATTTTCTTTATAACCAGCCGTTCCAAAATTATTGCGCACATGCGCATGGCCTGAATGCATGCCCGTTAAAAAGTCGCAACGAGAAGGTGCGCATACAGGAGCGCCTGCGTAGAATTGCGTAAAACGCATGCCTTCTTTAGCGAGCTCATCTATGTTGGTTGTTTTAATTTTTGTTTGTCCAAAACATCCTACTTCGCCGTAGCCAAGATCATCGGCGAGAATAAAAACAACATTGGGTTTTGTTGTTTGACTGGATTGAGAAAAGCTTGTTGATTGCAGTAGGATAAAGAGAAGTAAAACCCAAAGGTTATTTTTTTTCATCCTGAATAATTAAGGATGAAATTACATAAACATTGTTCTTGAAAAATTATTTTGAAAGTAAGATTAATAAGAAGAGCATGACTCATTAATTATTCAATGTAGTGCCTTTATCATGTATGTTAAAACGCTGTGCAACTCATTGCAATTATCCCGGAAACTCAATGATAAATTTTGAACTACAGCGTTACTCAAAGTAATACACGGAGTTTCACTGAGCGGCTGTTTAAAAATGAGATTTTTAATAAAACTTACCGGTGAGGGTGCAGATTTATTGCAGACTAATTAAACTTTTTTGGCATTTTTTCGCACAGACAAATAATACACCTCTGTTAGCCCTGTGTTACTTTAAACTTAGCATTTACCGGTTAAAATCTAATAAAACAGGTATTAAACAGGTAGAATACAGGAACCAAAAAGAATAATTGCCCCTCTTTGGTCCCTCTTTAATCCCTGTTTAGTTCCTCTTTTGTCTTTCTTTAATTCCTCTTTGATATAAACATGATATATTGAAAGCAAATCAATGTTTATAAGAAAAACAATCTTTCGGAGAGCTGTCTATAAATGATCTTATAGATTTTGCATAGGGTTGAAATACCCTGGTTTTGTAAATGATTTTAACGTGGGGTTGGGTTCGGAATAAGCAATTATCGGTCAGACGGCTTTCTTAGCCGTCAGACCGTTCTAAGCCTCAGACCGTCATTGGCATGTAAGGAGAACTCTCTTAAATTATTTTAAGCTTAAAATTATGCAGAGATGCCCCACTATCGTTCGACAGGACGATGCAAGTGGTTGCCAGGTAGCAAACTTCTGTAATATTCATGTTCTTATCCCGGACTTATGTTGTTTTAATACTTAACGGTGGCTGGAAATTCTAAATTCAAACTGCTTCCGGGTATGATTCAATGAATTTATCCTGATTAAAACTTTCGTTCTACTTTATTATTTACAGCAGGCACTGTTTTTAAGTAAGCATAAATAGCGCTTGCTTCTTCGTCAGTTAAATTAGCATACGGCTGCATAGGTTGGCGCAATGCCGGCTGTTCGTTGGGAACAATACCACTTTTCAGCGCTTTAATAAAATCTGCTTCACTCCAGTTACCGATGCCGGTGTTCTTATCCATTGTAATGTTCAGGCTGTAAATCTTATTTCCGTCAAGGCCATACATTTCATTGCCGCCGCCAAAAAAGCCCGGGGATTTTGCAGGTTCATAATAATTGTTCTTTGCAAATGATTGCGAATGGCAGCTATAACATTCCAGCTGATACAATGCAATGTATTTTCCAAGCTCAGCTTTATTGGTTGTATCCGGACCGGGAATAACGTGTGTTGGAAACTCAAACGGTTTTGCTGCATTAATGGTTACTAAAAATTTTGTAATGAACCCGGGCTGCGAAGCAGGCATGTGCGCTGTATTTGCTTTCACCCAACCATTATCAGACCGCAGAAAAGCAATGATCGAATTAAGATCTTCATCAGAAATATGTATCAGCTTTGGCATATAAGGCGGCACATATTGTCCATCGGGTCTTATACCTGTTCTTATAAAATAAATTAAATCTCCATCACTCCAGTTACCAATGCCAACAATTGAATCGTGTGTAATGTTAGCACTGTATATTTTTCCGAACTGAGGCGCTTCTGTTAACTCGCGACCAGTAAATTCATCTGTGGTTTCGTTATAATGACAACTGCGGCAAAGCATGGTTGCAAGCTTTTGTCCCTGGGCAATGCGTTCAGGTGTTGCATCAACTTTAATATCAATTTTTTTTTGCCGTGTATTTTGGAATTGAACGTTGCGAAACATATAGAGCAAATGCACCGCCAACTACAACAATAACGATGATTAGAATAAGCAGTGCTTTTAAAAATTTTCTCATAGCAGTATGATTAAATGATTGAAGTTAAAGTTAATCAGTAACAAGCATAAAGGAAATTTGTCACTTTCTTTTATCTCATGCATTTTTATTTTTAATTGTTTCGATGAATGCTTCGCATTTCTTGAAAAAAGAAAGTAACCAAAGAAATTCAAGCACGGATGATCTTTCGACACATCCGTGCACACGCCTTGATTAAACTTTTGTAGTAATGACTTTTCAGCTATTCAGCCCTGATGCTTAAATTCAACCAACATGAAAAAATTTCAGCTCTAAACATTTTGGATTATCAGCTCAAATAAATCATGCTTTGCTCATTAAGTTTTTAAGGCACAACACATTGCTTTTTAATTCAACTATTTTTTGCGCTGTTCATAAGCTTGCATAAAAAAAGACCGCCTGAAAAGGCAGTCTTTTTCTATTAACTATCTATTCCTCGAAAAACCCGGTTGATGTGTATACTTAATTGGCAACGGTTCCGTCGTCATACACTTCTTCTTTTGCAATAGACCCGTCGCTGGTAACTTTTAAACTATACAGTTTATTTTCTTTGGATAACTTAACATCATACACAACGCTGTTTTGTGTAGTTACTTCAGTAACACCAATGATTTTTGATTCGCTGTATTTTTGATTAAGCGACATTGCTATGTTGGTAGGCAATGCATCGCCACCATAATATTTCAATGCGTATACAAAACTTCCTTCAGTATTATAAAATACTTTATTAAAGTTTCCGTTTTGCGAAAAGCTTACAAAATAGCCGGCTTTATCATCCACCCATTTTACATTTTGCGCATTCGGAAAAGTTTCTTTGAATTTCTGCAGGATTTTTGAATCAGGCGTTGCATTAGCGGAAGCTGCTATCAAAACAAGAGCGATAACATGAACGATTATTTTTTTCATAACATACATTTTTTTTGATTAATGGATGTGTGAATGTATAGCTATGAAAAGGTGCAAGTCAATTGATACTACACCACTGGTGTGTTAAAGTAAATTAATAAACAGGTGTACGCAGTGTACGGTTTAGGATGAAGTGTCGAAAACCACAGACAAAAATGCTTTTTACATCGGTGAACGCACATAAATAAATGTGAACGGTAAAAGGGTGCTGATTTGTTAAGTATTGTTAATTGACTGATGAGCGGCATCAACATACCATTATATACAAGATTATGCTTAACGTTATAAAAAAAACTCGCTCTTACCTTCTGAGATACTAAGCAACCCCGAAGAAATATCTAATCGTAAAAGATGGATGTATTGGATAATAAATAACACCCATGAAAATAATGGCTACTTTAAATTAGTAAAGTCTAAAGAAGAAGCCCCAAAAGGGGTTCCTTCCCAAGAATGTATATGTATAGGTTGAGCTAAGTCTGAATTAGGGTCTGCATCTACCAAGTATAAAAAAGTAGCAGGAGGTTGATTTACGTGAAATATGCAATTAATAGGTGATGTTGGTAAGGTGGAATGGGCTCTGAAAAAGTGTTTTATCAAATCTGCTCTACATTCTAATTCTTTTGTAGTTAATATTAAAGCAGGTTCGGTTTGTATTATTAATGCAAAATTTATTTTATCTGGGCTTACTTGAGTAAATATTGCATGTTTCTTAAAGTCTTTTAATTCCTTATTAAAATATCGAATAACAACTAAACATTCATCAACATAATCCTGATGAAAGCCTAAACTAACTTGTGGAGGATGAATGCCGCCCTCATTGTTATAAAATCCTGTACTTAAATTAATACCATTTGTTTTTTTGAAAAAATGATTCTAAGTGTTCTTCTGTCATAAATGAAAGATATATTAATTCTAACGACTTTTAGATTTCTAAGGCGCAAAGCTCAATTGTATAGCTTCTTCAAAGGAAGTATCAATTTTTATTTTCTTCCTTAATTTATCGGAGAACTTATGCTTCCTTAAAACAACACTTCTTTAAAAGCCTTTGCTGCTTTGTGCACATGTACATTCCAGTCGTCTGCAGCAAGGCCATCAGCGCCATCTGAAATATATTTTAAACATAGAAAAGGAATAGCTTCTTTCATTGCAACCAGCGCCAATGCATAAGCTTCCATCTCTATTACATTATAATCATTGCAGAAATGATTCATTTCAAACGTATCGCCGGTGCCGCAAATTCCTTGTGGTAATCCGGGTATGGTTATTCCATATTCAAGCACCGGGGGTATATTGGATAATGGTGTTTCGTATTGCCGAAAACCCATACCTCTAACATCCATATCACGCTGCACAAATTTTGAACAGCATATCATTTCACCTTTTTTAAATTGGCTGCTTCCGGCGGAACCAAGGTTTACAATTAATGAAGGATTTGCGTGTTGTAAATATTTGGTGAGCTTATAGGCTGCACTTACTTTACCAATGCCGGTAATTAAGCAGTTGTATTTTTCAAACTCATCTGCAGCTTCAGATTTCAATGCAAAAACAAATAGCACTTCATCCGCTGAAAAATTATGTAACGGAAATTTATTCGTCATGTTGCAAAACTAAATGCTTGTATAAAAGTTCTGCAATGGTTTAAAGTTTTTATCCTGCAACACACTCGTAGTATTCCAGGTGTATAAGATCTGCAGGTATTTCTTTACTGCTTACGTTATCATGCAACACAAGCGCAGCGCCCAAGGCTGATGCCTGCGGAATACTTGCTGCACAAACTTTAATATCGGGGAAAGCTGCGGCAAGCAAATGCATATAAACATCATTCTTGCCAAAGCCTCCATCAACAAAGATTTTTTTAACCGGCGTATTGTTCAACACAAGTTTTGTTGAAAATACCTGCTGTGCAATTATATCAAGCATCAGTTGATGATAAGCTTCTTCATAGTTTTCAAAATTATTCAGCGGCCTTTTTTCAAATGCTGATTGCTGCACCATCGCTGTAGCATTGCCGGTTGTTTTGGCAACATTCTTTTTATCAAGCTTTTTTAATAAAGCAGGATCGTATTTTATCGTTTTATAATAGCCCATTTCTTTATTGAAATGTTTTGCCAGGCGCTGCACCTGTTGTTCATGTTCATAGCCTGCAAATAATCTTGAAGCTTTAACAGGTTTTCCTTCATATGATAAATAGCACAGGCAATCGTTGTGCAATTCATAATCGGTAAGCATAGAGGAGTTGAATGGGTTTAAGCTGATGCACCATGTGCCGGTTGATATTAAAATGAATGGCTCATTAAATAATTTCAGGTAAGGTATTAATGCGGCTGAACTATCATGCAAGCCGATACCGGTTAATATATTATTTGAATGCATGATCTTGTCGCCCTTATAAATTGCAGCAAGTTTTTTATCCAGTTCTTCCTTATATACCCAATCGTGGTATTTATTATTTTGAAAATGCCATAACTGTGTGTGGCAGCCAATGCTGGTAATATCTGAAGCAGGTTTTGAGGTAAGAATGAAACTTAAATATTGCGGCAGGTGCAATGAATATTGTATGCGTGAAAAAACATCCGGTTGCTCATGCTTCAACCTGTACAACTGCATGCCTGAATTTAAATTACCCAGGACAGGTGATGCGGTTTGTTTGGCTATCAAACTTTCTCCACCATAAGTTTTATAGAATTGTTGCTTAAGATTTTCAGGATAAGGTTTCAGGTAATTATACAACGGAGTTATTGGTTTACCATTTTCACCAACATGAACAAAGCTTGCACCATACGCAGAAAAGTTTACAGCTTTTACATTGTACTTATTGTCTGATAAAACCTGTTGAAACTTTTCATGAATCCAACCAGTAAGTGCATGCACATCTTCACATACAAATCCATCTTCATCTTTTACTTCTTCAAACTTTGTTGATTCTTCATGTACGATGTTATACTGTTCATCGAACAGGAATAATTTCTTGTTGGTTTTACCTACGTCGAAGATGGAGATAACGTCCTTACTCATGATTGATTGTAATAATGTTGAAACCGCCAAGCCACGAATTCACGAAGCTGCACAAAGTCCTGGCGTTTTATTTTGCGCCTTTGTGTCTTTGTGGTTCAACAGTTTGCTATAGGCCCGTAGCCACTGTTTTACTCCCTCTTTCTTTAATCAAATTCTCTCTTACTCTTTCGCTGCGATATACCGATAATGGATTTAACGCGCCGCCACTTCTTAACCTTGCTTCTGCAACCAATGCGCGCACATCAGTGCGGAAAGTGCTTTGCAAAATTTCCTGCGCTGTTACAACATCATTGTTGTTTTGTGCATCAACTAATTTTTTTCTATCAACCAATAAAGCCTGTGCATACGTTACCATGATCGTTTCTACTGATTGTAACAAATCTTCCAGCGGATCTTTTACATTATGTGATGCATCTATCATCCAACCTAAATCTGTTGCATGGTTCATTCCTTTTGCATCCATTCCTTCAACCAGTTCACTAAAAATTAAAAAGAGCTGATAAGGTTTGATGCTGCCAACAGTAAGATCATCATCACCATATTTACTGTCATTAAAATGAAAACCGCCAAGTTTCCCTTCCATTAATAACAGGGAAACAATCTGTTCAATATTTGCATTCGGTAAATGATGGCCAAGATCAACCAATGTGTATGCTTTGTTGCCAAGCTTTGTTGCATACAACAATGATTGTCCCCAATCGCCAACGGTTGTTGAATAAAAGTTAGGTTCATACGCTTTGTATTCAACAAACATTTTCCAGTCATCCGGTAATGCTGTATATACTTCCTGCAAACTTTCCAATGTATTTTGAAAAGCTGTTCTGAAATTCAACTGTCCGGGAAAACATGATCCGTCTGAAAGCCATACTGTGAGTGCGTTTGAACCTAATTCAATTCCATATTTTATTACTTCAATATTGTGTTCGATGGCTTGTTTGCGAATGGCTTTATTTACATTTTGCATTGAGCCAAACTTGTAAGTGTATTGCTGGTCCGGTTGATCCTGGAAAGTATTTGAGTTCATTGCATCAAACTTCAGATCATTTTCCGCGGCCAATGCTTTTATATGAGAAGCATTCTCCGGAATATCCCATGGAATATGCAAAGAGATAGCGCCGCTCGATTTATTGAGTGCATGCAATAAACCAATGTCTTCAATCTTTTCTTCAAGGTTACGTGGTTCGCCGCCACCGCCAAATCTTCCAAAGCGCGTGCCGCCTGTGCCCAATGCCCACGAAGGAATAGCCACCTGGAAATCGGTTAGCTTTTGTAACAACTCATCTGCATCAGGGACATCAGCGACTGCAAAATCAAATTTGCGCTGATGTTCTTTTTGAAGATCACTATTGTGTTGTTCTATTTTAGATTTTTCGATTTTCATGATCGTGAGTTGTGAGTGGTCAATTGTGAGTAGTTGCTCACTTGATCATACCACTTAATAATTTAAAATTTTTTACTATCAAATCGCCTAGCGGTTGCAACTCTTCTGGTTTTACATATAACAATTTATAAGCAATCCCTACGGCAGTATCAATTTCTATGACGGAACCTCTTGCTATTTCAAAGTATCGTTTCCTTTCTGTATCAGATTTTCGGGAAGAACCTTCTGCAATATTCAGATGAACTGACAATGCGGCTCTTCTTATTTGTTGAACCATTGCATATTTTTCATCAGAAGGGAACAATCTTGTCATTTTATAACATTCTAATACTAATTCCTGTGAAAATTTGTAAACGTCAAGTTTGGTGTGCGAGTTGTAAGAACATAAAAAAAATAATTTTAAGAGATAAGTGAAATGTAACAAGTTAATACTTATGAGGATTCACTCACCACTGACAACTCACGATATTATCTTAAAAACGCAGCCGCCACACCGCCATCAACATTCAACACATTGCCGGTTGATTTATTCAGCAATCCACTCACAAAAACAAAACATGCATTAGCAATGTCTTCAGGCAAAATTGTTTCGTTAAGCAATGTGCGTTTTGCATAATACGCCGGCAGTTCTTCCACTTTAATACCATAAGCCTTTGCACGGCCTTCAGCCCAGCCGCCAGCCCATATATTGCTGTCTGCAATTACCGCATCAGGATTTACTGTATTCACGCGAATTTTATCAGCTCCCAATTCCGCCGCAAGCAAACGTGAAAGATGCGCCTGTGCTGCTTTTGCGCTTCCATAGCCTGCATTGTTTGGGCCTGCAACAACAGAATTTTTTGAAACAATGTTGATGATGTCACCACCAATATTTTGCTTGCGCATAATTTCAACACCAAGCTTTGAAACAAGGAATTGCCCTTTTACCAAAATATCATATAGCTTATCCCAATCTGCGATTGAATGATCGGTGATGGATTTTGAAATACTGATGCCTGCATTGTTCACCACAATATCAATACCACCAAAAGCAAGCACTGCATCTGTAAATGCTCTTTCAATTGTTTCATTGTTGGTTACATCAAGCAATGTTGATGCTGCAGTATCTCTTCCAAATTGTTTTTGAAATTCTTCCATTGCGCCTTTCATTCTTTCTTCATTGATGTCATTGATAACAATGCATGCACCTTCTTCTGCAAATTTTTTAGCGATGGCTTTACCAATTCCACCGGCACTTCCGGTTATCAATGCAATACGCCCACTCAATGGTTTTGGTTTAGGCATGCGTTGCAATTTGGCTTCTTCCAGCAACCAATATTCAATGTTAAATGCTTCCTGTCGCGGCAACGATGTGTATTCGCTTACTGCTTCAGCGCCTTTCATTACATTAATGGCATTGATATAAAATTCACTGGCAACCCTTGTTGTTTGTTTATCTTTTGCAAAGCTGAACATACCTACGCCGGGATATAAAATAATAACAGGGTTTGCATCGCGCATGGCAGGGCTGTCCGGATGTTTGCAGGTGTTGTAATAATCTGCATACATTTTCCTGTACTCTTCAAACTGTGGTTGTAATTTTTGTTTGATGGATTCAGCATTGGTTACATCTTCATCGACAGCAAGATTCAAAACAAGCGGAGAAATTTTTGTGCGCAAAAAATGATCAGGGCAACTTGTTCCCATCGGCGCTAATCTTTCCAGGTCATTTGAATTGATGTATTCCAACACACGCTCATCATCTGTAAAATGGCCAATCATGCTCCTCTTGCCCCCGGCCCCTGAAGGGGAGTTATGTAAGTCGCTGCCTGAACAGAGGCCTCTTAATATGGGCATGAGAGCTGCGGCCTTTTGCAGCCGTTGTTCTTTTGGTAATGATTGAAGTTTTGCACCACCAAATGTTTTCTTCCCCCCTTTAGGGGATGGGGGCAAATATTCAGCGCAACGTTCAATAACTTCAAGTGTGTTGATATAACTTTCATACGCTGTATCGCCCCATGTAAACAATCCATGCGAACCCAGCATAATGCCACGCAGGTTTGGGTTTTCATCAACGGCTGCTTTTAATTTCAATCCCAGGTCAAAGCCTGGCCGTTGCCATTCAACCCAACCAATTGTACCGTTGAATAGTTCCTGTGTTATTTGTTTACCATCTTTTGCAGCTGCAATTGCAATGGCTGCATCAGGATGCAAATGATCTATGTGCTTGTATGGAAGAAAACCATGCAAAGGCGTATCTATTGAAGGCGCTTTTGATGCAAGATCATAAATGCAATGATTGAATAACTCTACCATTTCATCTTCATGTTCAATACCACGATACACATTTTTTAAAGCACGTAACCTGTCAACGTATAAGGCTGCAAGGCCACTTCTTTTCATCGTTCCCAAATCACCACCACTGCCTTTCACCCACATTACTTCAACTTGTTTTCCTGTTAGAGGATCTGTTGCCATTGCTTTACATGATGTGTTGCCGCCGCCATAATTTGTAAGGCGCAGATCTGCACCTAATAAATTAGAACGATATACCAGTAATGCTACTTCATCGCCTGCAAGTTTTGCAGCTTCCTCATCATTCCATAAATATGAAACATGTTTGAAGTCGAGCCCCCCCGCCCCTGAAGGGGAGCTTTGAAGAGCGTTTATATTTTTTGATTCCATAATAATTTCTGTCTTATAATTTATAATCAATGTTCAGGTTAATACTCCCCTTTAGGGGTTGGGGGCATTACTACTTCATCGCATTACCAACACCCACCAATGCCACCGATACTATTATCGTAATAACACCAATAACAATTGTTGTTTTTGTTTTTGATGAAACGCCTTTCCATTCTTTTAATGCAAAGCCCCACATGTTTGCAACGAGTATGATGAATGCCATGTGTAATATCCATGAACTTGCGCCATTACCTAATTTACTTTCACCCATGCCATAAAAGAAAAATTGTAAGAACCATGTTGTGCCTGCCAATGCACAGAAAATAATATTTCTTAATAACGGGTAATTACGGTTTGTATAATCACCAAATGTTTTATTGCGTGCATTTAAAAACATGCACCATATAAGGTTGGTTGTTAAACCACCCCATAAAATCACGATATAAATAACATTATTCTGATACAAAAATTCTGTTGTAACACCGGGATGTGCAGCCTTCCATAAATTGTTTGCCACAGCAGACATTGGTGCACCCGCTTCAATGCCATAATTAAAACAGGCGCTGAGAATACCGGAGATGATACAAACAATCAAGCCCTTTACAAGATTGAATTCTTTTATGCTTTCTTTCTTTTTTTCCTCGGGTAATTCTCTTTCTTTTAAAACCCCTGCTCTGCCGCAGATATAAATTCCAACCAAACAAATGATGATGCCTGCAAGTACAATACGGCCCCATGATGTAGTAAGCAGATCAGTGAATGTTGTTTTGCCATCCTGCGGATGAAAGTTGTAATAGATAGATGGAACGAGTGCGCCAAATGCAGATGTAAAACCAAGCAATACTGAATTGCCCAAACTCATACCAAGATAGCGCATGCCAAGTCCATACATCAAACCACCGATTCCCCAAAGAATACCCCAGAAGTATGTCCACCAAAAAGTAGAAGCACCTGTTTGTGCAATGATGTCTGCAAAGTTTGGAATGGTAAGCCATGCTGCAATTGGCGGAATGATCAGCCATGAAAACAACCCACCTATCAGCCAGTAGTTTTCCCAATGCCAGCCTTTTACTTTTTTATAAGGCACATAAAAACTTCCTGAAGCAAAACCACCGATAAAGTGAAATATAATTCCGAGTATGATCTGCATTCGTTATTTTTTTCTATTGAGCTAAAGTATATTACCTGGAAGATGCAACTGTCATGGTCTGTTATGAATGGAAAATATAAAAATGGTGTTGCATGTTTCAGTTCTGTATTGTTACTATTTCAGTTGTATAACCTTTACATCAAAAGGTTTCAGCGTTATAGAATTTCCTGCAGGCTTTGTTTGCGCAATACCATTTTCTTCATTACTGCCATCAACTGAATATATAGTTTCAATAATTGCTTCTGAAGGCAGGTTTATTTTTGATTCTTTATTACGTGGATTTATCAACAATATTTTTTTTCCTGCAGATGTAATAAAAGCCTGCGAAATAATATCAGCATTATTCACAGCACTATAAACGAGTTTATTACCGGGGCCGAAATTATCTTTCAGCAATTTCAATGTCCAGTAACGTGCATTGGGTTTGCCATCTTTCCAGTTCATCATGCTTACATCAGGGAACTGTGTTGGATAGCCAACCAACTGCGATTCACCGGCAACATCAATACCCATCTTTGTCAGCTCAATAAAAATATAAGCAAACATGGCACCTGATAAATTCCAGTAATCATCCGGTATATTATTGCCATCCATTTCGCCGATTATTGTTCCAATCTCATTGACAGTTGTAGTAGTTGTAGGTGAAAGCCTTTTACGGATGCTTTCAATAAAACGTACTTTCTCCAGGAAGGCATTGGCTTTGTCAAAGAATGCATACTGATACTCCTGTAAAGGCTGATCAGCATAAGATCTTGTTCCATAAAAATGATAAGAAATGCCGTCTAACGGAATGCCGGGTTTATGATTTTTTGGATTAAGAAAATATTCAAAATATTCAGGCCTTGCATTAAACGCAAGCGATATACCGATGAACTTTGTTTCGGGAGATATTTTTTTGATCGCACCAACAATAGCATCGTACATCTTTGTATACATTTCAACAGGAATGTTGTGTTCAAGATCAGGCTCATTCAAAACCTCCCAATAGGGTATCTTATAAAAATGATCTGATTTATGAAATTTACCCAACTCATCTGTAAAGCCTCCTTTGGTGTACCAGCTAAATAACCTTGCATAATAACCGGCAAGTTCTTTCATAGTTGTATCACGCAATTCACTGCCATCATTATATGCCCAAAACGCTTCGTAAGCATCTTTTGGATAAGGCATATCATAATTTATCTTCCACATCCATGAAGGTGTTGTGCTGAAGTTTATTACAACACTATGCCCGCTTGTTGCATTCATGATTGCTTCCATTGTACTGTCCAGGTAAGTAAAGTCCCAGAAAGTGCTGTCTTTTGTGGGCGCTCTTAATTCTGCCACAGCCATTTTAGGATAAGGGAACCAGGGAACATAGCGCACATAATCTGCACCCAAATCTTTCAATGCTTTGAATGTATTTGCATGAATAGAAGAGGAAGGCCGCACTGCAGGATTTTCTACTACCTGCAATGTGGGTGTGGTTTTTGAAACCATGATGATGCTATCCCAGTTAACCACCAATGCGGGAGATGTATCCTGTGCTGAAAGGTTTGCCTCTGGTAGAAAAATGGTTGTTATTATGAATAGCAGAATTCGTTTTGAGGATTGAATCAAATAAGATTGCAGTATAAAGTGTTTTATCATATGACTCATGATATTTTGGTATGAAAAAATCATCTGACACAAAATAGCATTAAATAAGATGTTGCGGCAGATCTTTTACCGATGTGCAACATACCTGTTCCATCACTTGTTTTACCTGTGTTTTTAAAATGGATATAATGTGATTGCCACCTTTATTGCCGAGCGCTGCAACGCTATACATAAATGATCTTCCCATAAAAGTAAAATCTGCACCACTGGCTAAAACCCTTGCCACGTCCGGGCCCGAGCGCATGCCGCTATCCATCATAATGGTTAATTTGTTTTTGTATTTTTCAACAATGGGCAACATAGATTGTATTGAAGACTGGCCTGCATCTAATTGCCTGCCTCCATGATTTGAAACAATGATGCCATCAAACCCTAAACGCAAAGCCATCTCTGTATCTTCTTCACTTGCCACGCCTTTTAAAACCAGTTTGCCTTTCCATTTATCTCTTAAAGGTTTTATTCTTTCTTCATTCAGTCTTCCCGAAAAAGTTTTATTCATGTATAAGCCCAGTTGTTTCATGCTCATGCCTTTTGGCATATATTGTTTCATCGTGGCAAATTCAGGCTGGCCATGCAACAATGTTTTCAATGCCCATTCCGGCTTGCCCATTATCTGCAAAATGTTTTTTAATGTCATCTTCGGTGGCATTGCCAAACCATTGCGAATGTCTCTTGGCCTGTAACCAAACGAAGGCACATCGCATAGTAAAACAAGCACAGGATAATTTGCATCAGCCACTCTTTGTATCACGCTGTTTCTAACTTCTGCTTCCGCAGGATGATACAACTGGAACCATGCATTGCCTTCAGTAAGCTCGCTTATTCTTTCAACAGATGAAGTTGTAACGGTACTTAAGATAAAAGGTATGTTATGCTGAAATGCAGCACGGGCAAGTATTTCAGGCGCATTGGGCCACATCAAACCCTGTAAACCAACAGGTGAAATGCCAAAAGGCGCATCATATGTATGGCCGAAAAGTTCTGTGCGCAGATCTGCACTTGTATAATTTTTAAGATAATAAGGCTTTAGTTCAATCTCTCTTATCTCGCTTGTATTCTTATGCAGGTTTACATCTTCATTACAACCACCATCAAGGTATTCAAATGCAAAGCGCGGAATTTTTTTCTGCGCTCTTTTTCTCAGGTCATCAATTGATGGATAACTGCTGTTATATTTTATTTCCATTAGAATATATTAAGCCAATAATTATTTTTTTACCAAACCATGCATGGCAAGCCAGTCAGTAAACCTATCCATCCATGAATCAACAGGAAGTCCTTGTGTTTTTGTGCCGAAGCCATGTTTGCCCTGTTCATACATGTGTAATTCTGCAGGCTGATTTGCAGCCAGCCATTTTAAATAAATGTGAACACTGTGTGTTGCGAGGCCAAGATCATCATCGCTTGCAGCACAAATAAAAATCGGTGTTTTTGCGGAGGGAACGGTTGATCCGATGATTGCACCTTCATAAGCATAAATCGGTGCAACAAAGTTTGGGCGGCTCTCATCAGTAGCGTTATATATAACGGACATTGTTACGGTACCTCCCGCAGAAAATCCCATGAAGCCGATTTTGTTGGGGTCGATCTTATAATCTGTTGCATGTTGACGAACATATTTTACTGCGGTTAATCCATCCTGCATTGCAAGCGGCACAACAGGCGCATTCAGTGAATCAAGTTTTTTGAAATTTTTTGTTGACATTAATGTTCCGATACTGTTTTCAGGATGCGCAGGATCATTATGCACTACGCGGTATTTCAATACAAAAGCAGTAATGCCCAATGCATTTAAACGCTTTGCTACTTCTGTTCCTTCCAGGTCAAAAGCCAATACATGAAACGCGCCGCCGGGTGCAATAATTACTGCAGTGCCATTTGGATTAGCTGGAATAAAAGCTGTTAATGAAGGATGCGAAACATCCATTACAATATTACCAATATCAGCCTTGATTTGCTTTTCTTCCCAGTTCCAGTTTTCGGAACCCGGAACTGCGCCATTATACAATGGAATTTCAGTTTGTGCATGTATGTTTATTGCATGCGTGATGAACAGTAAAACTGTTATCGCTGATACAACTTTATTACGCATAGTGCAGGTGATTTTGTAAGATAAAATGATAGTGGAAGATATTATATAAGTAATATTTCCGGCAAAGAAAATATCTGTTCAATATATTTTCTTCAGTTGCATAACATCTTACTTAACTGAAAGTATCTGCACAGGTCCTAATAATCCTGATGGCAACAGTTTTGAATTTGCCTGGTAAAAAGGCATTGTTGTATACGTGATCTTATGCTCAACATTTGGTTGTGCATCGCCAATCAAACGGTTCACCCAAAGATTAATGACCTTAACCTCAACTTTATTTTCTCCTGCTTTTAATGCATTGGTTACATCAACACGGAAAGGTTGTTTCCAGACAATACCGAGTGATTTTCCATTCACAATAACTTCTGCAAGATTTTTTACATCACCTAAATCAAGCCACAATGTTGAGCCCTTTGCAAACCAGTTTTTATCTGCTGTAATTGTTTTTGTATAAGTAGCAGAGCCTGAAAAATATTTTATGCCTGCATCTGCATTATCAGTGTAAGAAACAAGTTTATCAAATGTTGCATTTGCAGGTGCACCGCGGTCTTTTTGAAAATCTACATTCCAGCTTCCATCAACAACCGTCAATTGTTTTTCTTCTGTTGCAGGCAATGTTACAGATGTTTGTGTCGCTTTATTTTTAAACACTACAAACACGGCATCGTTCGGCTGCAAATGCAAAGCAACTTTTGTTACACCGTTTTCAATGCTGTAAGAAGCAGCTTCTGTCTTACCTGTTTCTGCATGCCATATCTCAGGTAATTTTCCTGCAATGCGAAACGTTGCTTCAACATCCTGCGCGTTATTGTTGCGACTATCAACCCAATAAATATCGCGGTCATTTGTTTTGCGGTGAACATATAACAACTTCGTATCGGCCTTTGATTTTGTATAAGCAAAATCAGGATTAATGTTCATTGCATTCAACACATCACTTACTGATTTTCCTTCTGTAACATTTATGTTGGATGAAGACCATGTTTCATTAACCAGTTGGTTAAATTCATTTGCATCATCACTTAAACCCAATGGTATTGTTGGCTTAACACCTGCGATGGTTGCGCCTGCTTTTACCAATGCATTTATCTTTTTCAAAACAGGCAAACTCATTCTTGCCGCATTGCTGTCCAACACCAGCACGCGATAACTCATGCCACTTGATGTAACAAGCTTTCCATCTTTTACAGATAATAAATTAAGCAGCGCATCTGCATTGATGAAATCATAATTATAACCTTCGGGAATGCTTGGCAATTGTTTTCCAAACAATGAAGTGATGTTATTGTCTTCACCATAATAGTAAACAACATCAGCAACAAACTTTCCTTGCTGTAATAAATAACTGCTGCGCGATAAATAGCCCGTCCATGCTTTTGCATCCTCTGCCCATGTTTCATGGCGATTGAACCACTGACCAAATGGACCAAGGCCAAGGCCCGGAATTTTATCATCTGTTGGCTGATGAACAGAGCAGTGAATAACAAAACGGTTTAACCCGCTTGCGAGCTCAAGATCTGCAGTGGGTTTTAAATTTTCGGGTGAATAAGACCATGCTGTTGCAGGAATGCCAAGTGCTGTTAATGATTCTGCAGCAACAAGATTTTGCCCATAAATGTGTGCAGTGGATGCGGACTCTCTTATGTCTGCCTGGTAACCTGTCTGATCACCACCATTGATGAATGGATTCGGTGTCCACATTGCAGACATCGGTACTGCTGCTTTGCGTTTTACATCCATACCATCTGCAATTAATGCACGGCCGCTTTCATGCGATTCTGAATAACGTTTCATTCCATATTGTGCAAGAATATTTGTCAATGCATCGTAATGATATTCCGCTACCATTTCACTCAGTGTTTTCCTGAAATCAAATAAAAACCGTTCGCTTGCTTCAGAACTTTTCACAACCGTTCCTGTTAATACAGGCAACCATGGAATGATGCTGTAGCCTCGACGCTGTTGAAACTCTGCAGGAAGGTTTGCAGTCCAGTTTTGTGCGCCTGCTTCCCAACTATCAGTCACCATAAATTGCAAGCCGCCTTTCTTACCCATTAAACCACCGGTTGCATTTTCATATTGACCAAGATAATTGGTGAAATAATTTTTTACTGCAACAGGATCAAGTTTATCCACTTCAGGGCCTGTTGCTTCAGGTGATGCAGGATGATTTGTAATGCCAAGCAATGAATAACCAAAGCGAACAATTTTCCATTCACCATCGGGAGCGGTCCAATTCAACGTTCCATTTGAATTTAATTTATTGGTAAGATCAATGATGTCGCTTGTTGCAACAACATCATTGGTTGATGCAGTCATTTTTGTATTCAAATCACCAACAGGAGCAAATGCATCCTTCTCTTCAAAGCGTTCAATTACATCTGTAGTGTGCAAATAAATTTCTGCTATTTCAGTACCACCCGGATCTTTTGATGCGCCCATATCACCCATACCAAAAGCGGCACCAATGTTTGCCGGCGGCGGTGGATTTTTTATAGTGATCCGAAAATATTTTGCAGTAGTTGCAGGTATATTAATTGTTTGCTGCAAAATAGCGCCGGGAGGTATAATACAAACGGGTTTGTAGTTTACACCGTCATCACTCGCTTCCAGTTTACGACTGTCTTTTGCAGCCGAACCAAATCCAAACACACCGGGCTCACCGCCCCCTACCATTGTTATTGCTTTAATGGTTTGCGGTTGAGGAAATGCAAACTGTATCCATCCAAATCCTGTTGCAGAATCTCTTGGCAAAAGAACTGTTGTTGAAAGATCTCCATCGGTTAATTGTTGCAAAGAAAAATTGCCGCCGCTCGATGTAACTGTTGCACCAAGCTCGCTTAATGATTTATCTGTGGCAGGAATTTTATAAGCAACCACTGCAACATCTTTATAAAACTTCGGAAGTTTTGATGCATCAATAGTTTCACCAAAACCCGGTTGCATTTCTATGTTTTGAAACGGGCCTGTGGTGCCTTCCGGCTGTGGCAATTTTATATTTGATGTTCCGCCTTTTACACGCGTCTCAGTCCACACAATTTTTTTCATTCCATCTTCAGGCTTTACCCAGGGGCCACCACTTTCACTCCAGCCCGGCGAGCCTGCGATAGCCATTTCCAGATGCAATGAATCTGCAAGTTTTGTTGCAAAGTGAAATGCATCTTTCCAGTCAGGCGTCATATAAGTTAAACGCTTTTCAACTATCTGCGGTGTTGCCAATGCAGCATCAAAATTCTGAAAGCCGCCAACACCTGCACGATGCATCCATTCCAAATCTTTTCTTATACCATCTTCAGTGATATTGCCATTCATCCAATGCCACCACACGCGCGGCTTTGCACTGTTGGGTGGCGATACAAAATTTTTATATAAGCTGTCGTTTGAAAGACTGGTTTGCGACATGGCAGCAATTGATACCAGCGAGATAGCAGAAAGGAAAAATAGCTTTTTCATTGGCCAAATTTGAAAGTCAAAAATAAACGGGGCATATTCAATCACTGTCCTGTACCGTTATGTAAAATACTAAAGAGTTAACCTCCTTGCGGAGTTTTTTTACTAGCTACATGGGAACTAAACAAAGGCAAAAAATGAAAAGCATATTTTGCTATCGGTTTATAAGAAACGATAGATGTATGCCTGCAGGCCGGTATTGGGCATTTGATTCATTAATTGCCTGTGTCAAGGTTACCTGATAGCTTATTTTGCCGGATTATTGCCGGTATATATTCGGTAGTTGTTCGGTCCTATTGACCGAACAACTACCGACCAAGTACCGAAGAAGTACCGACCAACGACCGAACAAATGAGCCTGCAGGTATGCCTCATACTATTAAATGGGCGTTACCCGGGCAAAAGCTTTAAAAAGGGGAGATGATTGTGGAATAAAATGATGGCCAAACATATTTTCTGTTTTATCTTTTATAAAAAAAATCCGCCAACGGGTTTAAGGTTTGTTTTAAAGCAAGGAAAGAAAAATGACAAGACCGGGAGGCTAAAAAAGTTTTAAAAAAAATTTGGTTCTTTTTTTACCGAACCAAAAAAACCAATTAGATTCGTTGCCTGAAATGAAAAAAAGCACTACGCCGTCTACACGTAAATCAGTTGACCAACTTTCAGGTAAAGTAGAAAAGATAGGAATTATGATAGAACAAACAGGCCAGGCGCCTATGCCCGGTCGCATTGTTGCTTACCTTATGCTTTCAGAACCGCCATACCGTGGCTTTTATGAGATACAGGAATTTTTAAAAGCAAGCAAGAGCAGCATAAGTACAGCTTTGAACCAGCTAATGCAGGCGGATGTTGTTAATTATATCACGTTCAGTGGCGACCGCAAAAGATATTTTCAAATCAATACGAAAGGCCTTTCAAAGGTCATCAAAGATCAATATAAGAAAGGACAATTAATTAATGATATGATCATGGAAGCGTTACAGCACAGAAAGAATTCTGAATTCCAGCATTTCAGCCGGGAGTTAAAAGAAGTGATAGATTTCAGCACTTACATTCATAAGGGAATAGATAAGCTGGTAGCAGATTGGGAAAAAGCGCATAAATAATTTTTTTATATTATTGGTTCTGTTTGTTCCGAACTAATAATACGCTATAAGTCTTATAATATCTGGTATAATCAAACACAAATTTTAAAATCAAATAAAACAACCACAATGAAAAAAGCAAGTTTCGTTTTTGCAGGATTATTCTTCCTGCTGTTATCGGTAAATGTAAAAGCGCAAACAACCGGCGCAGATTATTTCGCAGGTAAATGGAATGTATTGATAAAAGGCACATCCAACGGCGATGCAAAAATGTTTGTAGTACTTACAAAATCAGACACTGCTTTAACAGGCGTTATACAGGATTCAACGGGCGCTGAAATGTCAAAAATTGATAAGATAGAAGTGAGCGGCGATAAAGCGACTGTTTATTTTAATGCGCAGGGCTATGACGTAAATCTTGAAATGAACAAGAAAGATGATGATCATTTTACCGGAAGTATGATGGGAATGTTTGATGCTGATGGCGAACGCGTAAAACAGAACTAAAGAACTCATTAAGTGGTGAAGGTTTCTTTCACCATACTCATTATAATTATCTACTTAAACAATTGCATATGAAATTTCGGTATTCTAATGTCACACTGCTTATTCTTACACTCTTTACTTCTCTTATTACTACAGCACAGAATAAAACACCACAGTTGGGCAAGGACCCAATTGCTGCCGTTATCAAATCAATGACGCTTGAAGAAAAAGCAAAGCTTGTTGTAGGTAAAGGCTTTTCAGTTCCAGGGTTAACACCTCCCGGGCAAGACACTGAACTTGATAAAAAAAATATGGCAGTATCCGGTCACACATCCAGGATAGCAAGATTGGGTATTCCTACTTTGGATTTAGCCGATGGGCCGGCTGGTATTCACAGGTTTGCCATGTCGAAAGAAGATTCAGCCAATAATTTATTTTCTACCGCATGGCCTGTAGGAACATTGCTGGCATCAAGCTGGGACACAGCGCTTGTAAAAAAAGTTGGGGTTGCTTTTGGCGAAGAGATAAAAGAATATGGTATTGATTTTATTCTTGGCCCTGGTGTAAATATTCACCGCAATCCACTGGGCGGAAGAAATTTTGAATACTATTCAGAAGACCCGTTAATATCCGGTAAAACGGCGGCTGCAATTATAAACGGCATTCAATCGCAGGGCGTGGGTGCAACCATCAAACACTTCGCAGGAAATAACCAGGAAACAGACCGCAACTCAGTAAATACGATTGTGAGTGAAAGAGCACTAAGAGAAATTTACCTGAAGAATTTTGAGATTGCTATTAAGAATTCTCAGCCATGGGCTGTGATGACTTCTTACAATTTAATAAACGGAACTTATACTTCTGAAAGCCACGATTTGGTTACTACAGTATTGAAAGACGAATGGGGTTTCAAAGGTTTTGTAATGACCGATTGGTTTGGTGGAAAAGATGCGGTTGCTCAAATGAAAGCAGGCAACAATTTGCTGATGCCTGGTACAAAAGACCAGGTAACAAAAATTATTGATGCCGTAAAGAGCGGCCAGCTTTCAGAATCTGTATTGGATGAAAACATAGCAGGTATTTTAAATGTGATGTTGAAAACGCCTGACTTCAAAAAATACTCATACTCCAATAAACCCGATCTGAAAAAGCATGCAGAAATTTCAAGAGCGGCAGCAGCAGAAGGCATGGTGTTATTAAAGAATGGCAACAATACATTGCCTGTAAACAATACAGCTAAAACCATTGCACTGTTTGGCAATCATGGATATGATTTAATTGCAGGCGGCACCGGAAGCGGCGATGTTAATAAACCTTATGCTGTTTCATTGGCAACAGGCTTAACGAATGCAGGATATAGTTTGGACAAAGATGTGCAACAGGCCTATGTTAGTTATTTGAATGATTATTCGATGAAGCATCCTAAAAAAGGCATCATCCAGGAATTAATGAATCCTACACCTGATGCAACTGAATATGCTATTGATAAAAATAGTATTGACCAAAAAGCTGCTTCATCAAATATTGCAATTGTTTGTGTTGGAAGAAATGCAGGTGAAGGAAAAGACAGAACGGTTGATAATGATTATAAGCTAACTGCACTTGAACAATCAATGATCGATAATGTTGCTGCCGCTTTTCATGCACAACATAAACCGGTGATTGTAGTGTTGAATATTGGTGGAGTGATTGATGTTACTTCATTCAGAGATAAAGTTGATGCCATATTGCTTGCATGGCAACCGGGTGAAGAAGGTGGCAATGCAATGGCCGATGTATTGAGTGGGAAAACAAATCCGTCAGGCAAGCTGGCTACTACATTTCCTATGTCGTATAATGATGTGCCTTCGGCTAAAAATTTTCCGGGAAAAGAATTTCCGGAACAGGCAACAACAGGAATGTTTGGCCAGAAATCAATTCCTGCAGTAGTTACGTATGAAGA
>JABDFS010000026.1:35477-37650 GCA_013286425.1 Bacteroidota bacterium | reverse complement strand
AGAAAACATTAAATACAGATAAATAAAAAGAGAATCAATCACTGGATTGGTTCTCTTACAGGCTAGCATTATAGCCGCCTTGAAAAGTAAAATTAAAAAATTAATCAAACCATTTGATTCATAACACAGAATCTATGTGGTAATAAATCATCCTGAACCACGTAGGAACATCAGGTACATAGGTTATCATAATAGAAATGATTAAAAAATATCATAAATACTGTTTACTTCATCTTCCATTCATTATTGGTTGAATCACTGTCTGCATCATGCACATCACCCAATTCAATTCTTTCAATCGATTTATTTGTAGTAAAATTTAATAATGTTGTGTTACTCTTTTCCCATACTGCAATACTTTGATGCAATGCCTGCGTTGAGCCATCTTTATAGTAGACAGTAGCATCAACAGGAACGGGTTTACTGCCTTTCATCTGAACTGTGACCGTAACCTGTTTGCCGGTTTGTTTTACACCTGTTATTGCAAGGTCAGGATAGCCGTTATCATAGAACCATTTCTTCCAGAACCAGTTTAAATTTTTGCCGCTGCCAACGTTCATGCAATTAAAAAAATCCAGCGGCATCGGATGTTTGCCATGCCATTGCTGAATATAGTAATGCAATGCAGTTGTAAATAATTTATCGCCCAGCATGTCTTTCACATACAAATAACCCATGCCCGGTTTCGGGTATGAATTGAGAAAATAACTTGCATCGTTTTGCTGTGTGCTTAATGTTGTTATCGGTACATCAAAATCATAATCAGCATTATAATCATAAGCATCCATTCCATAATCATCCGGTTCAATGGTTGAATCGATCATGGGGGAAAGCAGCCACTCTCCCAACGTTGCCCAACCCTCATCCATCCATCCGTATTTTGTTTCATTAATGCCCATATAAAAAGGAAACATCGTATGAAATATTTCATGATCGGTCAGCTCAATTTCATCTGCATTGTCTTCAACAGGATTATCATTTACCATCATGGGGTATTCCATCTGGTCAAGGCCATCAAACACGGTCTCATGCGGGTAAGGATAAGGCCATGCAGGAAGCGTATAGCTCATCAATTCAACCGTTTTTCTTGCCTGGTTTATAACCCTGAAATAATCAGCATGCTTCGGATTAAAAACAGCATCTACCCTTGTTCTTCTTTGTGTTGAAGGATCAACTACAACGCTGCCTGAATACCATATGTAGTGATTACTTGTGGCAAATACGAAATCTGTAACGCTGTCTGCTTTGAACTTAAATGTATTGGTTGAATTTTGCGCAGTAATATTTCCCATTTCCAGATCTGAAGTATCAATCACCTTTGTAATGCCATCATTTTTTTCTGCTTCGCTGATGCGCTGCGCGATGGAAGGCGCATATACTTCAGACGCATTTAATAAATTACCTGTTGCACAAACAATATAGTTTTTCGGAACAGTTACAGCAACGTTGAACGAACAAAAATCATTATACATTTCAGGCGTTCCTGTGTAAGCAATTTTATTCCATCCATCAATGTCATCGTACACAGCAATGCGCGGAAAAAAGTAAGCAATGAATGCTGAACTATCATCTACCATTCCTGTTCTGATGTGTGAAGTTTTATTCAACACATATGAAAATGAAATACTGAATTGTGTTGTTTTCCCGGGTAATAAACCCTGTACCGGTACAAACATATTCGTGCCCTGAATATGCAAAGCATCCGGAGATAAATGATTGCCATCTGCAACAAAATCCTGAATCTTTACACCATCACTCAGATCTTCCGGTTGAATGGGTTGATCACGTTGTGCACCCTTCTCATACAAATTCGGATATAGCTTAAACCAGATGTTGTTTAATGTATCAGGACTATTATTTGAATACACAATTGTTTCAGTACCTGTAACAACTCTTGATGCAGGATCGAAGCTTACAGCAATATTATATGCTGCTGCATTTTGCCAGTAATTTTTACCGGGCTTTCCGTTTGTTGAACGTGTTTGTTTATCATATGCCTGCTGATAATTTCTAGCAACAGGCAATGTTTGTGCAGATAGTTGAATACAAAAAAAAGCAAAGCAGGTAATGGTCACAATTATCTTCATAAAGTAAATATAAATAAGCCCTTTTGTTCTCGGCAAAAATTTAAACTGGTTCTGGAAGAAATGGTTCTATGATAACGGCTATCCTG
>JABDFS010000026.1:0-35467 GCA_013286425.1 Bacteroidota bacterium | reverse complement strand
CCCTTTTGTTCTCGGCAAGAAATAACAATTCCTGCACAATTTATAATTAGAATAATGAGGGAGTTTACTTTAGTTAGAAAAGCCACGAATGCACGAATAGCTTTTTCATTTGTGCATTCGTGGCAATGTTATTTCAAAGCATTTCTTAAAAACCGAAGCCAATTGCCACGCATGATATTTTCAACGTCTTTACTTGAATAACCGCGTTGATTTAATAATGCAGGAATTTTATTCAGGTCTTCAATCGTTTCAAGATCGTAAGGACATTGTTCCTTGCCAAAAGCACCATCAAGATCAGAGCCGATACCAACATGCAAACTGTTGCCGGCCAACTGGCAAATGTGATCAATATTGTCAATCACTTTTTCAAGACCGCATTGCATGTTTTCCGGCGTTGATATACCCCGCTTCCAGCCAGGTACCAACATCCATGCATCAAATGCAGCGCCGATAACAGCATTGCGTTCAATCAAAACTTTTATTTGTTCATCGCTGTATTGACGATTGTGATTTACAAATTTTCTGCACATATTGTGACTTGCCCAAACATTACCATGAAACAGATCCATTGCATCCCAGAATGCATCGTCGCATAAATGTGTTGCATCTAAAATAATATTTAAACGATCCATTTCTTTCAATAAAGCTTTTCCGTTTTCATTCAATTGCCCGGTTGCATCTGTGCCGTTTGCATAACGGCCGGGACCGTAATGCGCGGGGCCGATTGCACGCAAACCATAATTGTAAGCACGTTCAACATAACTGATGTCAACCAGTGAATCCGCGCCTTCCAAGCTTAAAATATAACCGATGGGTTTATATGTGTTGCTATCATTCATCCATAAATTAACATGCTCATTCAATGCGCCAACAGTGGTTATCATTTTCATTTCATTGCAAGCTTCCATTGCTTTATACCATGCAAGTTGCGCCTGTGTTTGCGCCCATGCCTGTTCCGCTGAATGCCAGCCAGGCAAAGAATTTCCGGGCGCAACATATCTTGCAATTTGAGTGGCAACAATCAATCCGACATTACCTTTTCTTAACTCAGGAAATGCAACAGTTCCTTTTGCACGATCAGGCTTATCATGTAAACCTGTTTCACTTTCGCGTAATTCAAAAACAGTTTTGCGCAAATCACGGTTCCATTCCATTGCGTTCATGCTGAGATCTAAATGGGCATCTATCGTAAACATAATATCAGGTATTATTCATCTTTCATGTGCAGCAAAATCAAAGTCAAAACAAGAAAACTTAAAACTCTTTCTGCTGCAGCTAAGCCATTCCATGTTGTGCTTTGCCACATGGAAAACCATTCACCTCCTATAACTTCAAACCCTAAGAACCAAATAAGAATACCGATTATAATTCCTGCAATTGCCCAGTTTTTTTCTGAATGAAATACTACTGCATCACTTTTAATATTTTTAAAAAGATGCCAGCTTCCTTTAATACAGCAAAATGCCATGCATGCTTCCATTACTATGATTGAAATGTAGGCTACATTAAAAACGAAAGTGCTGTTTATACTTCTGTAATGGAGATCAGCATCATTAAATGTTGTATCCATTTTAAGCACGTGCTCAACAAACCGGTAATTGGTATTGTAATCGGTAATATTTCCAAAGGCAACTAAAAAAGCCATTATACCAATTGCTGCAACAGATATTGTTTTTACTAAACGAAAGAGAAATGAAGTAGTGAACATGTTAGTATATTCAACGTAAGTTAATATGCGTTTTTGAATATTACTGAACCACTGTTTTATTTTAATCTTAGTATTTTTTATTGTAAGATACACTTACTCATCCCCATATTGTTCTTTAATAAATGCCAGTGTGCTTTTGCCGTGTTCGTGTACATCCTGTAGTTGTGTTGTTAATACAGTAAGCCCATACTTCCATATTTTTCTGTTGGCATAAGCTTCGTTTAATAATTTTTTTCCCTGCTCAGTAAGTGGCACAGGTGTGTCGATATTTTTATTAAGATTGATGAAATCAAAAAATTGCTCGTAGATATGTTGGTCGGCAAGCGCTCCGTTCATAAGCGCAGCCTGTTCATAAAAATTCCGGACTGTTGCATCATATTTCATAATGCTGTCGGCAACAGCTTTATTTCTTATCAATCTTAATCCGCCGCTATTTTTTAATTGTTGTATAGTGCCATCATTATATACAAAATCAGCGAAGCCAATATATCTGCTCCATAAGCGATAAGCATTATTTGAGCTTTCGTTTATTCCCGGTGATGATAAAGCATCCATTACGCTATCTATACCGTTTAATGTTCTTTTTAGTTTTAATAGTACCTGGCCTGATAGCAATGTATCGGATTGTATGTTCTCGCATAATGAATGTATATATTCTTTTTCCTGGTTATGCTCAGCAAAACTTTCCCTTATATTCTCTGCAATAAAACCCAGGAAGACTGCAAGAAATAACATGATAAACTCCAACAAGTATTCACCCCATTTCTTTTTGTGTGTTACGTGATGCGGATGTTTGTGTACTTCCATTTCGTTTATTTCTGATGTGGAGATTTCTGATATTTGATTTGTTTCGATCCGAGCAATGGTCTCTTTCTGTGGAGTTTCATTCACTATTTCTTCAGCAGCATTTTGTATTTCGTTTTTTAAATCTTCCCCTGGTATATTTTGGTCTTCACTTGCTTCCATGAAAACATCAATTATTCGGTTTTTGAATACTTACAATTATTTCAGAGTTTGCAGAAAGAGAAAGCACTGCGTTAATTAATATATCACCGTCTTCGCTTTTTATCTTTCCCTGCAGCCGCCTGTCTTCATTACTGTTGGGATCATTTTTTGAATCGTACAAAGTGCAGTTTGGTATGGATGCAAAATCTCTTGCAATGCGGTCGCAATCAGCATCAGCGTTTGAACCTGTAGTGGATAATGAAGCGAATACGTATGTATAATTTGTGCCCTTGTCTATTGCTAAATAAGTGGTTGAATAGCCTTTTATCTGGTAAGTACATTCATAGATATCTGATTTACTACCGGAAGTAACGAGGCCCCCTTTTAAATCGGAAAAATCATTTTTGCACGATTCTATTAATGTATTAATATCCGTTACAAAATCGTTCTGTGCCGTTGCTGTAATCTTTATACATGAAAAAATGAAGACGAAAAAAAATACCGGGAAACGCTTTAGATATTTTCTCATAAATAAGTTTTGGTAAGGTTAAATATAAATTGATGATGATAAATCAGAAATTTTTTTCTTTTATGTTCAGGATAATGATGTACTTCTATTTCTTTTATTTCTGATGTAGTGACTTCTGATTCGCTTATTTCATCTTTTTGCTGATTTTGTTTTCTTCATTCACTATTCACCTCTTGCTGACCTGATTCTATTTTTTCTTCCTCACTCATCTTTTAAGTTGTACTCTTTTTGTATTGCTTCAATAAGACGTGTTGTTGATTCCAGTTTCTGTTTTGCCCTGCTTGAATTAATTATAATAGCTGCACTGTAATAATGCAGAAGGCCAATAAATTCATTAATGGTTTCAACATTATTTGTAAGCAATGGCGGATTTGAATCCGGCGGAATTACTTTGTATGGAAAACGCTGCAGCATTTGCTGAAAAACAGCGCCATCAAAAATTTTAGCAGCACTGTTTGTATATTCCGACATTTTTTGAATTTGCAATTGAGCCTGTTCTTTAAAGTCTGTTTGCGATGCATAGTATTTTGAAATGGAATCTGACAACGCACTATTGTTAACAAGATTTAATGAGCCGGAGCTTTTCATTTCTTCATACGTTCTGTCCGCAAGTACAAACCTGCCAATGCCTGTTGTAATAACCCTTGCCAAATAATAAGTGGTCTGCCCATATTTATCGCGGTCAGGGCGTTTCATTAAATGCATTAATGAATCAATTTTGTCAATGGAACTATCTGCTTTGCTATAAAAAGAATTAATATTAGCTGTATCTGTTTTTAAATCCTCAAGCATTGATTTCATAAACTCTTTTCCCTTGCTGTGATTAGTAATATCTTCCCTTATATTTTCTGCAACAAAGCCCATGGTTACAGCAAGAAATATCATGATGAATTCTAAAAAATATTCCTTGAAATTTTTCTTCTCTACGTGCGGGTGATGATGTACTTCCATTTCTTTTATTTCTGATGTAGTGATTTCCGATTTGCTGATTTTGCTTTCTTCATTCACTATTGATAATTCACTATTGACTTTTTGCGTTTCATTCCTCACTTCTTCCGGGCTTTCGGTCTTTCCGTCTTCCGGACTTAATTCTATTTTCTCTTCTTCACTCATCATTAATCACTTTTAAATTGATGGATAAGATATGCTACAATAAAACCAACAACCACATAAATAAGTATACGAACGACCCATTCCGTTGAAGTTCTTCTACGCATTGTACATTAAATTTTAAGCAGAAAATTATAAGTAGTTCTTACAGTTAGTTTTCATTTTTGTTTCGAATTGGTTTAAGCAGGTATACCGGTTGCAATTTATATAATTGTTTAGCAGTGGTAGAAAAATTCTTAATATAACCTAAACAGAAATTTTCCTGTCTCTTGCAATAACCTTCCATTCACCAACTGCTTCTTTGTTTTCAATAACAATTGCACGTTCATACAAAGCAACAGTAGGGCAAATATGAAATGGCACTCCATATAGAACATCGCCAATGTTATAAACTGTTGCATCTTCAACATTCAACACCAAATGTTCTTCGCTTTGGCCTGATGGCTGTACATTTTCTACATTCAAAAAAAACACACGCTTATCTATTGTATTTTCTGCAGCTACAGATTTATGGCCAAGATCAACACAGATAGTTTGTTCATCAATAATGGAAATAATTCTTGTTATTACAAGTGCAGCATATTCAAATGGTTCATCAGGCAATTGTGATTTATAGTTATAATCCCAAAACACAAAAGTGCCCGGGCTGCAGTCAACATTATTTCTTTGCGCATGCACCGGAAATGTGGGCGAACCGCCTGCAACTATTTTTAATTGTTTGCCGGTTGATGATTCGATCTTTTCAATAAGGCCGGTTACAGTTTCAAAAGCTTCATCAGTTTTTTGTTTGCGTTCATTAACATTTGTATCGCGGATATGGCCGTCATACACGTGAAGCCCGGTAATGTTTATTCCTTTAAAGCTTTCACATTCATCAAAAAGATCAAAAGCATTTACCGGGCGAATGCCGGTTCTGTTCATTCCATCATTTATATCAATATAAACATCAACGCAAAGTTTGCTTTCTGAAAATACAGTTGAAATATTTTCAGCATTCACTGCATCATCTACCAGACAGGAAAAATGTGTTGCCGGGTATTGTTGAATAAGTTTAGCCAACCGCTTAGCCTTTGTTGGTGTTGGCTGATATGCTACTAAAACATCAGGCGCTTTTATCATTCCAAGCATTTCTGCTTCAGCAATGGTTGCGCATTTAAATTTTGTAATGCCGGCATTCAACATCATTGCACACACTTCTGCTATCTTATTTGTTTTTACGTGCGGCCGTAAATGTGCAGCATCTTTCATCTTCAAAATTGAATTGATGTTTTGCTGCACACGTTCTTTATAAACAATCAACGCAGGAGAATCTATTTCTTCAATGTTTTTTATGTGATACCAACCCATCAGCATTTAATTTAATTACAAACATCACTAAAAGTTCGTTTAAAACGATTTCATAAACTTTATTACCTGATTTTCTATTTTAAAAACGGCAATAAGCTCATTTCTTCGATAAAATTTCGATATTTCTTCGATATAACTTCGATATAACTTCGATCAATTGAATCGAAGTTATATCGAAGTTATATCGTTGTTTTATCGAAGAAATAACCTGAATGTCTTGTTTAAACACTTGTTTTCCTCTTAAAGAAGAAAATGATTTTTATCTTTTACAGTATTGGCGGGAAGCGGGCAGGTTTTTTTACACAACAGGTGTTGTTAAACAATTCATATGAACTCAATCTTAAATTTCAATTATGTTTTTGTTACCGGGTAAAATTTAATAATTCATTCATCATTTGTTAACTCATGCTTAAGAGCGCTTGGATAGCGCCCAAATAGTTTTGCCGCTTCATTCTAAAACTAAATGTTATGAAGCGACCATTACGAAAACTAAGATCAATTTTAGGTTGTCTATTATTGTTATTTTTCTTCTCAAACATTAATGCACAAACCATTCAGTTGCATGGCAAAATTGTTGACTCAACAACGCAAGCACCTGTAACGAATGCGACGATTTCGTCGGGCAAACAAAATGTGCTTTCTGATGCGCAGGGGGATTTTACGATCAACACCAGCGTTGGCCAGAAATTAACCACAAGCTTTATTGGTTATAGTTCACAAACAATTAATGTTTCAAGTGCTGATTTTATTACCATTCAACTTTCAACTTCAACAGAGCAACTAAATGATGTTGTGGTTACTGCGTTGGGTGTTAAGAAGGAAGTGAAACGTGTTGGTTATGCAGTACAGCAGGTGAAAGGTGAAGATCTTGTAAAGGCAAGAGATGCTAATCCTGTAACAGGTTTGCAGGGAAAGATTGCAGGTTTATCTGTAGGGCCTTCTGCAGAACTGCTGCGCAAGCCTGAAGTGTTATTGCGCGGTAATGAAATAACATTATACGTTGTTGATGGCGTTCCCATCAGTTCTGATACCTGGAATATTAGCCCTGATGATATTGAAACCATCACTGTGTTGAAAGGGCCAACTGCTGCAGCTTTGTACGGAAGCCGCGCACAATACGGCGCCATTCTTATCACTACAAAAAAAGGATTAAGAAGTAAAGGCTTTGATATAGAGTTCAACTCAACCAATTCATGGGATAATGGTTTTCTTGCTTTTCCAAGATTGCAGAACGATTATGGCCCTGGTGAGAATGAATTGTATGCATTTGGTGATGGTAAAGGCGGTGGTTTGAATGATAATGACTATGATGTTTGGGGGCCAAAATTTGAAGGCCAGAATATTCCTCAATGGGATGGCACATACGATCCGAATCAGACTTTTACCACTACCTATCCCGGCGGTTATGTATACACTGGCCACATTCAGCCAACACCATACACTGCACGTGGCGTAAATAACCTTGGTAATTTTTTAAGAACAGGTTTTCAAACCACGAATAATATTGCATTGAATGCAACGGGCGATAATTACACTTTAAGGTTTTCGCTTTCGCAATCTTACCAGCAAAGCATTATCCCGAATATGGAGCTGAACATAACCAACTTTAATATGTATGGCTCTTATAAATTAAGCAGCCGCCTAACGGTGAATGCAAACATTAATTTCAACAGGCAATACACGCCTAACTTTCCTGATGTTGATTATGGCCCGAACAGTTTAATATATAATGTTGCCATCTGGACAGGCGATGACTGGAGTGTAAATGACCCCTTAATAAAGGGCATCTGGCAACCTGGAAAAGTGGGAACGCAATCAGTATTTGCAGAATACCAGCGTTATCATAACCCGTGGTTTATGGTGGAAGACTGGACACGTGGCCATTACAAAACAGATATTAACGGTTATATATCTGCAAACTATAAGATAAATAATCACTTAAACATAACGCCGCGCACACAGATCACTACCTATGGTTTATATAGAAATGAAGAAATGCCTTATTCAGCGCATCCTTACGGTCGTGAAGGAAACCAGGGTGATTACCGTGAAGACAGGCGCGATCTGTTTGAAAGCAATTCAGACCTGCAGTTAAACTATAATTATGAAGTAGGAAACTTTGTGAACCTGTCAGGTTTAGTTGGCGCAAGCTTAAGAATTTTCAACTACAACTCAAACTGGACTTCCACAGATTACTTAACGATACCTGAATTATATACATTCAGTAATTCATTGAATCCATTGCAGTCAACCAGTTTTCAATCCTCAATGCGCGTGTATAGTGCATATTATTCTTTGGATGCAACATTTGGCAAGTATGCTACTTTGTCTGTTACAGGAAGGGTTGATAAATCGTCTGCTTTGCCTCCTAATCATGACAGCTATTTTTATCCAAGCGTTTCAGTTGCTGCACCACTTTCAGATTATTTAAAACTACCTGAGTTTATATCTTTTTTAAAGCTGAGAGGTTCTTACGCAGCAGTGCATAGCGATGCTACTTCAGCAACAATTGGTGCAACACCATTTACTACTATTACAGCATTTGGAGAAAACCCTTCAGGCACATCCCTGTTCGATTATCCTTTAGGTTATGGTGATAATTATGCATCACCCTACGGCGGCCCTGATTATTCTTTATCGTCTGTTTATTCAACAAGCAAACCATATAACAATCAGACAGCAGCTTATTCAACAACCAACATAATCGATCCTAATATCAAACCTTTAAACCGCGTGAATTATGAAGAAGGATTTGATATAAACTTTCTTAAGAACAGGTTGGGTTTAAGTGCAACTGCCTTTCAGTACATAGATGGGCCGCTAATTTTATCGAATGCAATTTCAACAACTTCAGGTTACAGCACTTACACACTTAACGCCTTAAAAACAAGGAAGACAGGATATGAACTTTCTTTAACAGGAACACCAATACAAAAAAGAGATTTCAAATGGGATGTATTAGTCAATTGGTCAACTTTCAAGGATGTTTTTGTTGAATTACCTCCCGGACAATCTACATATGCAGTATACACCAATGGGGAATTAAGTAATCCTGCAGCAAAGGTCGGTGACCGTGTTGATAAATATTATGGATCTGCATTTGTAAAAACAACAGACGGTAAAATTGTATTCGATAATTCAGGTTTGCCATTGGTTAATCCTTCTCCGCAATTTTTAGGAAATATGAATGGAGATTTTCAATGGAGTATTTATAATAAAATCAGCTATAAACAATTTACACTTGGTTTACAGTTTGATGGAAATGTTGGTGGTGTAACTACAGATTATATGCACTTAAAAACAATGCGCGGTGGCAGAAATATAGAAACAGATGAAGGCGCATTTGGTGTATCAAGATCAGATGATAATTCACATGCAGGCGATACTTCATGGCATGGTTCTTATGTTGGCCAGGGTGTAATAGTTTCAAACGGAGTGCCTATAAATTATGATGCACAAACAGGAGCCATTTTAAATTATGACGACCTTAAATTTTCGCCAAACGCACATACTGCACTGGTGCAGCAATACGTGAGTGATTATTACAACACGAACGAATCAAATCTTATGAGTAAAACATTTGCATCATTGCGTGAAGTAACACTGGGCTATAGTTTACCGGCATCTATGTTGAAAGGAAGTTTTATCAGCAAAGTTGATATTACCCTCGTTGCCCGTAACCTGATCTATTTCTACAAAGACCCGCGTTTTAAAGATGTTGATCTTGATCAATACAATTATGCAACAACATCAACCGTGCTGCAAACGCCAACTACACGCAGGTATGGAGTTAATTTAAACATCGTATTCTAAATAAAAAATATTAATCACTATGAAAAGTGTATTCAGAATATTTACAGGCTGCCTGCTTGCTGCAATTATATCGGCAGGCTGTAAAAAAAGTTTTGACAGTTTATCTGTGAATGAGAATAAACCTACAAACGTTCCGTCATCATTATTATTAAACGGAGTTGAAAATGATATTTTCGAACCGCCTTACTCAATGAAAGAAAGATGGGGACAGTATTACTGTTGCGATTATGATTATTATGGTAACAACCGATACGATTTTGGACCGGGTGATGACTGGTATAGCATTTTGACCAACGTTGTAAAAATGGATGAAGAAGCAACAGCAGTTGGCTTGCCTACAGGTAATGTGTACAATGCTTTGGCTTATTTCTTTAAAGCATATTTATTTAGTAAGATGAGTTTGGAAATGGGCGATATTCCAATGACAGAAGCTTTAGCCGGAACAAGTAATCTTACGCCAACATACGATCCCCAAAAAACAGTTTTTCAAAAGGCTTTCGCTTGGTTAGACAGCGCGAACACAGAGTTGACAGCTTTAGTTGCTGATCAGGATAATACACTTAAAGCAGATATTTATTTTGATAATGATATTTCAAAATGGCAAAAAGTTGTAAACACATTCAGGTTGCGTTTGCTGATTGAACTAAGCAAACAGGCAGACGATGCAGACCTTAACGTTAAATCGCAGTTTGCATCAATTGTAAACAACCCGTCTAAATATCCTGTAATGTTAAGTGCTGATGATAACCTGCAATACACATTTTTATATCCTACAAATGAATACCCGATGAACCCCGGCAATTTCGGCTTCGATGCATTGCGGTATAATACTTCAGCAACATATGTGGGTTTATTAACGCAGCTAAAAGATCCGAGAGTGTATGTAACAACGGAACCTGCAACCGCGCTGGTAAAGGGAAAGGATTCAACAGACTTTAGTGTATTTGTGGGTGCAAGCCCGGGTGAAGACCTGGGAACAATGTATCAGAAAACAAACTCCGGCCAGTATTCTTTGATCAACCGCCATCGTTATTATGAAACTTATACCGGCGAGCCAAGCATACAGGTTGGTTACCCTGAAATGTGTTTCAATATTGCAGAAGCAATTAACCGAGGATGGATCGCATCGGGCCCGCTGGGTAATGCAGAAGCGTATTACATGGCAGGCATAAAATCCTCAATGGCTTTTTATGGTATACCTGCAACAGGTACATTTACTGCATATTTTTTGAAATCCGGGAGTCCTGGTTCAACCGCCACTTACTCAGCACAAAATGTAAGTGTTGATTTTGATAACGTTTATTATAAACAATCATCCGTAAAATATGCAGGCAGCAATTTAACCGGGCTTACACAGATTTTGCAGCAAAAATATTTAGCAATGTTCCGCCATTCAGGTTTGGAAGCATATTATCAATACAGAAGAACAGGTGTTCCAACGTTTACCACCGGCCCGGGAACAGGAAACAGCGAAAGAATTCCTTTGCGGTTTCAATATCCTTCAAACGAAAAAACAGCCAATGCAACAAATTATAACAGTGCATTGCAATCGCAATACAGCGGCAATGATGATATTAACGGAACAATGTGGTTATTAAAATAGTTTGCGCGTATTTTTTAAAATAGCATAAAGCAATGCATGTCTATGCATTGCTTCTTTTAAATCTTAAATAATGAAAAAAACAAGCTTTACAGTTTTAGTTTTTTTAATGATCGTTCAAATAGTTTCTGCTCAGCATAAAACCGAAAACCTTGTAATTGTTACATTAGATGGAATGCGCTGGCAGGAAGTTTTTAAAGGTGTTGATCCTGCTATCATCGTTAATAAAAAATTTACGAATGATTCTGACGGGATCATAAAAAATTTCTGGAGTGATGATATTAATGAACGCAGAAAAAAACTCTTTCCCTTTTTATGGACAACAGTTGAAAGCCGCGGGCAATTATATGGCAACAGAACAAAAGGCAGTGAAGTAAATACGGCAAATCCTTATTGGTTTTCTTACCCGGGTTATAATGAAATATTTACCGGTTATCCTGATACAACAGTCAACTCAAACGATACTATCCGGAATAAAAATGTAAATGTGCTGGAGTTCATCAATAAACAAAAAGGCTATGAAGGAAAAGTAGCAGCATTTGCATCATGGGATTGCTTTCCCTACATATTGAATAAATGGCGCAGTAATATCTATGTTAATTCAGATAATGATGCTTTGCAGTTTAATAACACGCAATTGCAGCTTATAAATGATATGCAATCGTTATCATCTGATCCGCTTGGCCTGCGGCCAGACCTGCTTACTTATTTCGCTTCGCGCGAATATTTAAAAGCCTATAAACCTAAAGTATTATACATTGCTTTTGATGAAACAGATGATTTTGCGCATGAAGGGTTATATGATCAGTATTTGAAAAGTGCACATGCAGAAGATGGTATGATAGCTGATCTGTGGAAGCTACTGCAGAGTATGCCTGAATATAAAGACAAAACAACATTGATAGTTACCTGCGATCATGGAAGAGGTGATGTTGTTAAAGATGAATGGACAACCCATGGAAGCAGCACTGCAGGTTCGGGACAAATATGGATAGCAGCGATCGGCCCCGATACAAAGCAATCAGGTGAAATAACAAACACGGATGTTTTATATCAACGCCAGCTTGCAACAACATTTGCTGCATTGTTGGGTTTTGATTTTAAACCTGATCATCCTGTCATGCAACCTATAACACAAATCTTTTTAAAATAAATTAAATCATTATGAATTCTGAAAGAGCATATAAACAAACAGCAAATGAAATAATGGATTTATATGAGCGCTTTGGCGATGAAGATTATGACGGTGAGCCTGTATCGCAAACATCGCATATGATACAATGCGCTATGGAAGCAATGGCAGAAGGTGAAGATGAAGAACTGGTGCTTGGTTCATTTCTTCATGATATCGGCCATTTGCTGAAACATGTTGAACAAACACAGGAAATGGGAAATTATGGCGTGGTAAATCATGAAGGAATAGGTGCTGATTATTTAAAAGAAAAAGGGTTTTCAAAACGTATTTGTGCAATGGTGGAAAATCATGTAAATGCCAAGCGTTATCTTGTTGCAGTTGATGAAACTTACCAGTCAAAATTATCAGAAGCCAGTTTACAAACCCTGCAATGGCAGGGCGGCCCAATGCATGAATCTGAAATACTTACGTTTGAACAGCATCCTTTTTTTGAAGATATAATTAAAGTGCGTTTATGGGATGAGAGAGCAAAGCAGCACGATGCCGTATTATTGCCCCTCTCCCACTTTAAAACATTAATAACAGAATATTTAAAAGACAGGAAACATGCAGCATTCAATTAGTCTTGCAGTGCTTGATATGTCGGGCACAACTGTAAAAGATAAAGGCGAAATAACTGAAGCATTTGAAAACACCTTCAAGGCAAAAGGGTATACAATTTCTTCTGAAAAAATAGCCGCTGTAATGGGTTATAAAAAAACAGATGCCATCCGTACGTTGCTGGAAGAATTTGCACCTGATAAATCTGTTATCACTGAAGATTACATCAACCAGATGCATGATTTTTTTATTAACAACATGGTTGATTATTATAAGAACTCAGGCCAGCTTGAAGCAATGCCTTATGCTGAAGAAACATTTAAATTCTTTAAGGATAACAATATTAAAGTTGGCTTGGACACAGGGTTTTTCAGCAACATAACCAATGTAATTATTGAACAATTAGGCTGGCTGCAAAACGGGTTGGTTGATTTTGTTATCAGCAGCGATGAAGTTGCTGAAGGCAGGCCGCAGCCTTTTATGATACAGGAATTAATGAAGCGTGCAAATGTTACCGATTCAAAAAAAGTAATAAAGATCGGTGACACAGAAGTTGATATAAAGGAAGGAAGAAGTGCAGAATGTCTTTTCGCTATTGCTGTTACAACCGGCACATCGTACACAAGAGAACAGCTTGAATTATATCAGCCTGATTTTATTATTGATAGTTTACAGGAACTGCCTGCATTGTTATAAGTGAGATATGAAATGTGAGAAGTGAGTTGAAAATTCATTATTAATTATTCATTGTTAATTGACTGATGGTTGTTTCAAAAACGTGGAAGAATAAATTAGAACGAATGCCTGCATGGTTCATTAGTTTATATGCAGCCATCTGTTCTTTCTGTGTTTATTTCTGCATGTATGCTTTTCGCAAACCCTTTACGGCTGCGGGTTTCGAAGGATTATATTTTTTAAAAATTGATTACAAGGTCTGGCTTGTGTCAGCTCAGCTCGTTGGGTATATGCTGAGTAAATTTTATGGCATTCGTTTTATAGCAGGCATGCAATTGAATAAGAGAGCAAACACAATTATTATATTAATTGTGTTTGCATGGATAACGCTTTTCTTTTTTGCAATTACACCGGCGCCATATAATATCATTTTTTTATTATTAAACGGTTTTCCGTTGGGAATGATCTGGGGCCTGGTGTTCAGTTACCTTGAAGGAAGAAGAGCAACAGAATTCATGGGCGCAGTTTTATCGGTGAGTTTTATTTTTTCATCCGGTGCTGTAAAAACGATCGGCAAAAATTTAATACTCAACAATCATTTAACCGAATTCTGGATGCCTTTTATTACAGGTTCGTTCTTTTTAATACCATTATTTTTATTTACGTGGTTATTGAATCACATGCCTGAACCAACGGAAAAAGACATTCAGCATCGGTGTGTAAGAAAACCAATGACAAAAGAAGAGCGCAAGAATTTTATCAGTCTTTTTTTACCGGGTATTGTTGTAATTGTAACAACATATGTGTTGCTTACCATCCTCAGGGATTTCCGCGATAATTTTTCTAATGAATTATATACTGAATTAGGTTATGGCAACAACCCTGATATTTTTACCATAACAGAAACACCTGTTTCATTAATTGTGCTTTTATGCATGAGCCTGCTGATACTTGTAAAAAATAATGCGCGCGCATTTATGCTCAATCACGTTATTATTATCTGCGGTTATGTAATTACGTTGATTGCAACATTACTTTTTGCCGATAAAGTGATCAATCCTGTTTGGTGGATGATATTGATTGGAACAGGTTTGTATATAAGTTATGTTCCGTTCAATGCTTTGTATTTCGAACGCATGATCGCAACATATAAAGTGCAAAGCAATGTTGGCTTTATAATGTACATCTCTGATGCATTTGGTTATTTGGGAAGTGTATTGATATTATTCTTAAAAGAATTCAGCGGTGTACAATTATCATGGACAGAATTTTTTATCCGTGCAGTTTTTACTGTAACAATAATTGGTATTGCAGGAACTATTGTTGCTGCTATTTATTTTAAGAAAAAACATAGAACACTTTTTGGTTTGCCATCAACATTAAATGTTACAACTCATGCCGTATAAAAATGCAATTGTAATTGGTGCAGGAATTTTAGGATTGGCAACAGCAAGAAGCCTTGCTGTTCGTGGTTATAAAGTAACGGTGTTTGAGAGAAATGAAAAATGCGTTGGCGCGTCTATAAGAAACTTTGGAATGATATGGCCGGTTGGCCAGCCCAACGGTGTTTTATATGAGAGAGCGTTGCGTTCAAGATCAATATGGAAAGAAATATGTACCGGGACAGGTTTATGGTTTGATGAAGTAGGAAGCTTGCATCTTGCTTACAGCAATGCTGAATTTAATGTAATGCAGGAGTTTGCTGAAGTGAATAAAAATAAGCGGCCGGTAAAAATTTTAACCAAGGATGAAACGCAGAAAAAAACACAGGCAGTAAATCAAAAAGACCTTTTAGGTTCTTTATATAGCAAAGATGATATGCTTGTTGAAGCGCGTGTTGCCATTGAAAAAATGCCTGCTTATCTCACAGAAAGATATGGTGTTGAATTTAAGTTCAACACAGCTATCAATTTTATTGATCATCCACATGTAAGCAGCGGTGAACAAAGCTGGAGCGCAGATGAAATTTATGTTTGCAGCGGTGCAGATTTTGAAACCTTATATCCTGAAATATTTGCATCAAACGGCTTTACAAAATGTAAACTGCAGATGATGCGTTTGGTTGCTCAGGAAAATAATTTTCGCATCGGGCCTGCATTGTGCGGAGGTTTATCATTAACGCATTACAAATCTTTTGAAGTTGCTTCATCGTTGCCTGCACTAAAAAAATTATATGCTGAAACAATGCCCGATTATTTAAAATGGGGTATTCATGTTATGGTATCGCAAAACGAAACAGGTGAATTAACTATCGGCGACAGTCATGAATATGGTTTGGTATTTGATCCTTTCGATAAACAATTCATCAACCAATTGATTGTTGATTATCTTAAAAAGTTTGCTGTGTTTAAAAACTGGCAAATGATACAAAGCTGGCATGGCATCTATCCTAAACGCACTAACGGAGAAACTGAATTTATTCATCATCCACAAAAAGGTGTAACTATAATTAATGGCATTGGTGGTGCGGGAATGACATTGAGTTTCGGTTTGGCAGAAGAAATTATCGCATCAAAAAATGGTACCGTTTAAGTATAGTACTGAAATCAGGAGTAAAATTTTAGGAGTTATTTTAATAATTGTATAGATACATTTGCGGCCTTTATAAAAAGTCTATGCAAAAATTAAGCGTCTTTATTTTTTTATCTGTTATAGCCTTTGCTTCCTGCAAAAAAAATAGCGGCAACAATTGTTCTCCTGTAACCATAACAGCTCCTGCTTCTGAAGTTGAAACTTTACGCACCTATCTTTCAGATAGCGGCATTACTGCAACGGAAGATTCTAGAGGTTTTTTTTATACCATCAATAATGCCGGCAGTACTAAGCCAACCGTGTGTAATGCAGTAACAGTTTCTTACGTAGGAAAACTTTCTAACGGTATTCAATTCGATGCTTCTGATAATGCAACATTTGATCTTTCAAGCCTGATCGTAGGATGGCAGGAAGGTATTCCTCTCATTGGTACAGGCGGCTCTATAACATTATATTTACCTCCTTCGCTTGGTTATGGAAGCGCTGCTGCAGGTAGTATTCCGGGCAATTCTATCCTTGTATTTAATATAAATCTCATCGCAGTTCATTAGGTAAATTCTGTTGGTAGATTGCTATATAAGACAGTTTTGCCTGTTGTCATTTTTTAGGAATGTGCATTGTTGAAAACTTCTCATTTAACCTTCACCCGTAAATTTTGTATTTTTGTTATAGTATGGATTCAAATGACAAAAAAATCAAAATAGCAATTCTTGATCTTTATGAAGGCCAACGCAATCAAGGTATGCGGTGTTTGCAACAAATTGTTGATGAATGGCAGTTAAAGCATAATAAAGATGTTGACTTAGATATTTTTGACGTGCGTTCAAAACTTGAGCTTCCCGATTTATCGTATGATGTTTTTATTTCAAGTGGCGGTCCTGGTTCTCCACTCGAAACGAAAGAGCTTGAATGGGATAAACGATATATGCAATGGATAGAAGAAATAGAAGAGTGGAATAATGATTTTTCCAATTACCCTAAAAAGCATGTCTTCTTTATTTGTCACAGTTTTCAACTTGCCTGCAGGCATTATGAAGTTGGGAATGTTTGTAAACGAAATTCAACTGCGTTCGGCACTTTTCCTATACACATAACCCACGACGGTAAACATGAACCCGTATTTACAGGAATGCCAGATCCGTTCTATGCTGTTGACAGCCGTGACTTCCAGGTTATTGAACCTGATCAAGAGCGTTTAAAAGAAATGGGCGCTAAAATTCTTGCTATAGAAAAAGAAAGGCCTCATGTAGCGCATTACGAAAGAGCGATCATGGCGATACGTTTTAATGATTATTTTATTGGAACGCAATTTCATCCTGAAGCTGATGCATTAGGTATGACAGTTCATTTGCATACAGATGAAAGGAAAGAAACCGTTATAAAAAATTATGGCGAAACAAAATGGAAAAGCATGATCGAACATCTCAACGATCCTGATAAAATTTTATGGACGTACAGCCATATCATTCCAAACTTCCTCAATATTGCAACGGAGCAGTTAGTGCTTCAACATTAAAAGTTTTTAATATTAAGCGTTCTTCAAAATTTCGACTTGCTTGTATTCATCGAAGGAATGAAATAAACACTTAATACATTCGTGTATTCGTGGCAGTTAAACTTAAAAACACAAAAGGCTATTCCGTCATTCAGCAATGGCTTGCATTCAACAATATGCAGGCATTCCGTTTCCAGGAAGAAGCATGGCAACATATCATCAATTATAAAAGTGGGTTGGTAAATGCACCAACCGGTTGTGGAAAAACATTTTCTGTTTTTCTTGGCAGCATTATTCAATTCATCAATGATAATCCCGATTCCTATCAAACAAAAAAAAATAATGGCTTACAGCTTTTATGGATAACACCTTTGCGTGCGCTGGCAAAAGATATTGCCCGCGCAATGGAAACAGTTATTACACAACTGAACATGCAATGGGAAATTGGCATTCGTAACGCCGATACAGATATTAATGAAAGGCAAAAGCAAACGCGCAGCATGCCTGAAGTTCTGCTCATTACTCCTGAAAGTTTGATGCTGTTACTTGCACAAAAAAATTATCCAACCTTTTTTAAATCGTTACACATAATTGCTGTGGATGAATGGCATGAATTATTAGGTAGCAAACGAGGTGTGCAGGTAGAGTTGGCGATAAGCAGAATCTTAAATGTGAGTAGTGAGTGGTCAGCAGTGAGTAAGAAAATAAATATTCAACACTCAATAACCAATAATCAATCCTCAGCTAAGAAACTCGCAACTCACAATTCACAACTCATAACTTCTGTTTGGGGAATCAGCGCAACTATTGGCAACCTTGATGAAGCAAAAGAAGTTTTATTATCATCATTAGCAGCTAAGCAAAAACGACAGGTTGAAATTGTAAAAGCAAAAATGGATAAGCGTATTGAAGTGCTTTCTGTTTTGCCTGATGAAATTGAAAAATATCCATGGGCCGGCCATCTTGGAATTAAGCTTGCTGAAAAAGTTGTTCCTATTGTTGAACAAAGTAATACCACGCTCATCTTCATCAACACAAGAAGCATGAGCGAGCTTTGGTATCAAACACTCTTAACTATTGCGCCACAGTTTGCAGGCGTTATGGCATTGCATCATGGCAGTATTGAACATGAGTTAAGAATATGGGTTGAGGAAGCTTTACATGCACAGAAATTAAAAGCAGTCGTGTGTACAGCAAGCCTTGATCTTGGTGTTGATTTTCGTCCCGTTGATACAGTGATACAGGTTGGCTCGCCTAAAGGTGTTGCACGTTTTTTACAACGCGCCGGCAGAAGTGGCCATGCCCCCGGTGACATTAGTAAAGTTTATTTCCTTCCCACGCATTTATTGGAATTGGTTGAAGCAGCAGCTTTAAAAAATGCGATCAATGAAAACATCATTGAAAGCAAGCAACCAATGTTATTATGTTTTGATGTGTTGATGCAATACTTATGTACGCTTGCAATTGGTGAAGGTTTTGATCAGGAAGAAATTTTTAAAGAAATAAAAAACACTTATTGTTTTAACGAGATCACTGTTAATGAGTGGAGAGAATTATTACAACAAATAACCGGCGGTGGAAGAGCACTGGAAAATTATGATGAATACAAAAAAGTTGAAGTGGATGAGAAAGGAATTTATCGCATAAAGAATCGTCGTATTGCAATGCGGCATCGCATGCAGATCGGAACAATTGTAAGCGATGCAATGATGAAAGTGAAGATGATGAGCGGAAGTTATTTGGGTATGATCGAAGAATGGTTTTTAAGCAGGCTTGAACCGGGCGATGCTTTCACTTTTGCAGGAAGAAATTTAGAAATGGTGATGATAAAAGAAATGACTGCATTTGTAAAACTCTCACCAAAAAAGAAATCAATTATACCAAGCTGGATGGGTGGAAGAATGAGCTTAACTGCTAATCTCGGAATGGTATTGCGCCGCACATTTAATAAAGCATTAAAGCCTGATTCAATAGAATTAAAAGCATTGCAGCCATTGTTCAAATTGCAAAAAGAATTATCACACATTCCGCAAAGCGATGAATTGCTGATAGAACAGATAGAAGAAAAAGAAGGCTTTCATTTATTGGTATACCCATTTGAAGGAAGGCAGATACATGAAGCCATGAGTTCCATTTTGGCGTATCGTATCAGCCAGATTACACCAATAACTTTTTCTATCGCAATGAATGATTATGGATTTGAATTATTAAGCGATCAGCCGGTTCCCGTTGATGACACAAATGTGCGTGAATTGTTCAATACAGATAATTTGATTGTAGATATTCAGCGCAGCGTTAACTCTGTCGAAATGGCTTCAAGAAAATTTCGTGATATAGCAGTTATTGGCGGATTGATATTTACAGGTTATCCTGGCGAACCTAAAAAAGCAAAGCATTTGCAGGCTTCAGCGTCATTACTGTTTAAAGTTTTCAGTGAATATGATCCCAACAATATTTTATTGCGGCAAGCTTACAATGAAGTGTTTGAACAGCAAATGGAAGAAGTGCGTTTGCGTACTGCATTGGAAAGAATTCAGAACAATGATATCATTTTAAAATTTCCTCAACGTTTCACTCCGCTCTCCTTCCCTATTATTGTGGACGGATTGAGTCGTTATAATCTTTCCTCAGAAAAATTTGAAGACCGCGTAAGAAAAATGCAAAAGCAATTAGAGAAAGAATGATCAATGAATAATTAATAATGAACAAAGAAATCAGCATACATAAAAAATACAGAACTTCAGACATGAAAAAATTTGTTCTCTTTGCTTTAATTATATTTTCTTTTTTATCCACGCAGGCTCAATCATCTCTTGAAAAAACATTGTTGTGGCAAATAACAGGGCCAGGTATAAAATCCCCTTCTTATTTATATGGAACCATTCACTTAATGTGCCCGCAGGATATTATTGTAAGCACAGAATTGCGCGCGAAATTTTATTCAACTAAACAATTGTTTCTTGAATTAGATATGGATGATTCTTCTGTTATGGCAAAAACAATGGAGCAAATGAACATGAAGAACGATACCACGCTTAAACAATTATTGCCTGCCGCTGAATATGATTCTGTTGCCACTGCATTCAAACAAATAACCAACATGCCGCTTGAAATGATGCAAAGCATGAAACCGGAGTTGCTGGAATCTGTTATTTATCCTTCGTTGTTAGGTTGTGACGGCGCTGAAGCATGGGAACAGAAATTCTTAAAAATGGCCAAAGCTAATAACATGGAGATTAAAGGACTTGAACAAGTAGAAGATCAATTAAAAATATTTGATGAAATTCCATATACGTTACAGGCAAAAGAATTTGCTGAAACAATTTTGAATATAGACAGCGTTAAAAAAAGCTTTATTGATATGTTGAATATTTATAAGCAAAAAGATCTTGAGGCGCTGAATAAAATGTCTGATGACGACGATGAATTTGCCGGATACACCAATTTGCTTTTAACTAACCGCAATGAAAAATGGATACCTGAAATTATTGCACAGGCTAAACTAAAACCAACATTTTTTGCGGTTGGCGCTGCCCATCTTGGCAATGATGTTGGCGTTATTAATTTACTGAGAAAACAAGGTTATACAGTAACGCCTGTTAAATATTAACAGTTTCAAAGTTTCATTGGTTTCAGTGTTTGTTTAATTCCAAACAAATAGCAATTGAACTTTGGAAACTGAAACTTTGAAACTAAACAAACGTCTTATTATTTTTTCTTTTTGCTAACAAACTTTAATAACTGCAATAATTCCAATAATAACAAATGTGTTTTTGCATTGGCATGTTTGTTGGCATAGGTTAAATTATAAAAAGTTATTATGAAAAGATTGTTCGTTATCCTATCCTTTGTTGCAGGCACAATTGTTTTTAATAGCTGTGGACCTTCAAGATACACTGTTACAGAGCAACCGGTAGCTCCTGTATATGAACGCCCGGTTTCACCCGGCGCTGAATATGTATGGGTTGATGGAGACTGGCGCTGGAGTGGCGGCAAATATGTTTACTCTAATGGTTATTGGGAAAGACCAAGAGCGAATCGCACATGGACAACCGGTACCTGGGTTCAAACCAATAAAGGTTATTATTGGAGAAAAGGTACCTGGAAATAATCTAAAAATATTCAGCAACATAAAAAATAACACAGCTATCAAAGGCTCTGTTATTTTTTAAGTTCAAGTACAAGTATTTGCAAAGAATCAACGGTTATGTTTGATGAAATATTATAAGTCGTTTTACTGATCACGTCAACAGCAGTTGAAAAACCAGTTGCGCGTTCAGCATAGCTTGAAAAGTCAACGGTTAGTTTTTTATCGCTTGTATTCATTACACACATGATGGTTTGATTGTCATCATACCTGAAATAAACATACAATCCATCAACAGGGATATATTGCATCAATTTACCTGTTTTTAATGCAGATGAATGTTGCCTGTAATTTGCCAATATTTTTATCAATGATTGAACAGATGATTGGTCAGGCGTTAATCCTTGTCCTGTAAATGCATTTGTCTTATCACCATTCCATCCGCCGGGGAAATCCAATCTTACCCATCCATCCGGGTTTGTATAACCACCCATCAATACTTCATCGCCATAATACATTTGTGGAATTCCACGCCCGGTCAGCAACCATTCAAAACCCATTTTATCTTTTTGAAGATTACTATCAACAACAGAATACCACCTGCTGAGATCATGATTGTCTAAAAAAATTGCATTGCGCGTTGGATCTGTATATAAGAAATCATTGCTTAATGTTTCATATAATTTGTTTACGCCATTCGTCCAGCCAAATGGTTCAGTTAATGCAGCCTGAATTCCATAAAATAAACATTGAAAATCTGTAATGCCCTGCAGGTTACTTTTAAAAGTTGTATTGATGTTATTCTGCGCAAAATACGCCTCATTTGCAGTACCATGCACCCACGCTTCGCCAAACATAGTTATATGCGGGTATTCATCTGTTAAAGCTTTATTGCAATGATTCATAAAATTGAGATCATTATAAATGTATGTATCGATGCGCCAGCCATCTACGCCAAATTCTTCCACACAATAAATTGCATGTTGAATTAAAAAGTTTGCAACCATTGGATTGGATTGATTAAGATCAGGCATCTGTTGTGTGAACCATCCGTCACTCATCCTTTTTTGATCAGATGCCGCACCATGCGGATCAAACAAAGGTTGGTCTTTGTAATTGGTCTGCGTGAACGTTGGCCATTGATGCAGCCAGTCTTTTGCAGGCGCATCCTGCACTAAAAAATTATACAACCCAACATGATTGTACACTGCATCCTGAATCAGTTTCATACCACGTTTATGCACTTCATCGCTTAATTGCAAATAAGCTTTTTCACCGCCAAGGCGCGGATCTATTTTGTAATGATTGGTGAATGCATAACCATGTTCTGTACGATTAGGCATATCGTTTTCAAGTACCGGCGTCATCCATAATGTTGTAACGCCAAGATCTTTTAAATAATCAAGATGATTGATAACGCCCTGCAGGTCGCCGCCATGCCTTAAGAAGATCGAATCACGGTTTAATGATTGGTCTCTCATGCCTGCAACATGATCATTTGATGTATCGCCATTGCTGAAACGATCGGGCATCAGGAGATAAATAAAATCAGATGAAGCAACACCTTGTGCAAACAAAGTACCATTGCCTTTTCTTCTTTCTTTGAATTCATAACTAATCTGCACCTGCTGAGGAGATTTTCCAAAAGTAAAATTATAAGTGCCCGGCTTTGCATCTTTGGTAAGCCGTACATCTAAAAAAACATAGTTAGGATTTTCGACTCTTTCAATAGCCACAATCGTAATTCCATTGCCAACAACGATTCCTGTTTCAGCCATTTTGATCATAGGAATCCTGTTCGCAATATTTTCGCTGTGCAACATTATCTGGAGGTTGGGATTCTTCATTCCAACCCACCAATGCATAGGATACACTTCAATTGTTTGTGCAGATAGTTTTGCAATGAATGAAACAAAAAATAAAAAGTAGAAAAGCTTTTTTATCACAACTGATTTTTTAAAAATGATTCGAGAGAGTTCTATTGATTTAATATCACAATCGTAAACTAAATTATCGTTTATACTTCAGCCAGTGGCGGAACGACCTGCTGTTCAATTTTTATTGAACCCGGATCATATACATAGATTACACTAACAGCAGCGCATAACATAAATATACCTGCAAGCACAAGCGCATACACCGGTTGATTATTGTAAACATGCACTACCATCGGGCTTCCTACAATACCGTTAATAATTTGCGGAATGGTAATAAAGAAATTAAAGATGCCCATATAGATGCCCATCTTTCCGGCTGGAATAGAACCGGCAAGAATTACATAAGGCATTGCAAGAATACTTGCCCATGCAATACCCACACAAACCATAGAGAAAATTAAAAACTCTTTATTCGGTGCGAAAAATATGGAGATCAATCCAATGCCGCCAATAATAAGATTAATGCTATGCGTTCTCTTGCGGCCGATCTTTTTTGCAATGGCCGGAAGCATTAAAGCATATACAGCAGATATGCCGTTGTATACACCAAAGATCACTCCTGTCCAATCCTGTGCATCATGATAGCTTGATGAGCTTTTATCTGTTATGGGCAATCCAAAAATATGCGTGGCAATACTATCTGTTGTAAACAACCACATACCGAATAAAGCAAACCAGCTAAAGAATTGTACAAGGCCAAGTTGCTTCATTGTTTTAGGCATTTTTCTAAGGTCATTAAAAATATTGCCAAGGCCTGCATCAGCGTCTTCACTTTTGCCATGATATTTTTCATATTCAGCAGGCGGGTATTCTTTAGTGCTGATGATCGTCCATAAGATCGAACAGAAAAAAACACCGGCTCCAATATAAAACGCAAGCTTTGTATTTGGTGCAACAGCACCTTCAGGTGCAACGTTGGAAACACCAAACCAGTTGTGTAATGCATATGGTAAAATGGAACCGATAATAGCGCCTGTGCCGATCAAAAATGTTTGAATAGAAAAGCCGAGCGTGCGTTGCGAATCGGGTAAATTATCTGCAACCAAAGCGCGGAAAGGCTCCATCGCAAGATTGATACATGCATCCATAATGGCGAGAAAACAAACGCCTATTAATACAAGCGATCCTATACTTGAAAGTAAACCTGCATTGGGCAATAAGGTTAATGCTGTTGAAGATAACAATGCGCCTGCAAGAAAATATGGTTTTCTTCTCCCCAAACGATTCCATGTTCTGTCGCTGTAATGGCCAACAATTGGTTGCACTATAATTCCCACAATTGGTGCTACCAGCCAGAACCATGAAAGCTTGTCAACATCTGCCCCGTAATTCCTGAGAATACCACTGGCATTACTGTTTTGTAAGGCAAAGCCAAACTGGATTCCAAGAAACCCAAAACTCATATTGAATATCTGGGAAAAGCTCAATTTAGGTTTTGGTGCGGTAGCGGATGAGGCAGTTTGAACGGACGCAGTTACAGCCATAACAATCGTTTAGGCACAAATATGTGTAAAAATTACATTATTCAGTTTTTAAGGCAGGAATATTTTTAACGAATAGTAAATTTTATTTCAAATCCTTAAGAGATGTGTGTTTTACATTTGCACAGGTATGAAAACATTGAAGGGAATAGCAAAGTGGGTTAAGAATTTTTTCTTCTCCAAAAAGAAATGTTGCCAATAGTGTTTGGCAGATTTAATTTCAGCGTGTAACATTGCACTCCTTTTTAAAGCCCGTGTGGCGGAATTGGTAGACGCGCCAGACTCAAAATCTGGTTCCCGCAAGGGAGTGAAGGTTCGATTCCTTTCGCGGGCACTTTAAAAATCAACTCGTTATAAAAGGTCACTTTGGTGGCCTTTTATTATTTGCAAACAAGTCACATTAAAACAAAATAATCCTGATCTAACCGGCCTGGTGCAGCTGTGAAAGAACTTCGCTGTAATAAAGTTACAAATCCCTGGCTCATACCTGCGATAAAAACAATTTCCCTTCATTATGTTTTTTTATTACGAATGAAATTCCCCGGTACTTCCTGTTGTTTTTGGATCTGTGCATGCAACCCGGAAATGATACAACGGATAAGACAATTATATAAAATGTTTTAATAAGACAGCGCTGTTTGTAAAATGAACATGCCTCAGCTACTCCAAATGATAGCTTTTAAAAATCAGTTGCTGGTATGCCAATCAAACAATTACATCCTGGCCTGTTCGGTATAATTCAAAGTAAAAAAAACGCGATTGCATGGTTTGTAAAAATACCACTTCCCATGAACCAACCATGAAGGAAGTATGAAGGAGACATGAAGGAGGGTACAAGGAACACAAATGTACCTAGTCCTAAAATAGCTGTGCATGTTAGATAATAAATCCTGTAAGAAGTATACAGTAGTTTAAATTAATCCTGATAAAGCTATACAGACCGTTTGTTTTCAAAATTATTTTGTTTTTAAGGGTTTAGGATTATTATTGTTTACGGTAACGCCTAGTCCTAAAATAGCTATTGCGACCATCGGCATGTATAAAGCCTGAACACAAATTAGTGAGCAGAGCTCTCATAGCTACAGGTGATAATTTGCATAAGTTGTGTGTTGTAACCTGATAGTTATAATATGACACAACAACATAGAAAGAGTGGATAGTTTATGTAGTGATATAATTTTTTTTAATTGATAAGATTATACTACCTTAATGTTTGAATAATTATTATAGGAGGTGTTGTTTTCCATTTTCTTACAATACACAGGGGGTAGAGCTTAGAAGTATCTAAGCTCTTTTGTTTTTGTACAGGGTTTGATCAGCGCAGTAAAACATTAATGCAGGCGATAGTGGTTAGAGTATAAGCGAATAATCAAGTATTTCTACTATACTTTGACGTATTTATACGCAATTTTTTTAGTTTGCCTTGGAAGAAATATCCAAATCCCCCTATCTTCATCGCACCGAACTTTTAAAAGAAGGGACTGCTGAGATAAAACATTTTTAGTTCCCCAAACCCCATCTGAAAAATGACATCCGAAACTGAAAAACTGTCTTCACTGCTTAGCCATGCCATGCAAAACCGTGCCTTTATGCCGGTAACTACTGCTGAAATGCTGCACGCACTCAACTCCTTTACAATTGCACTGGATACTGTAACATTTTGCGACGTGTCGCCTTCAACTGTAAAGCAGCACCTGCACCGGTGTGAGCGAACGGTGGCCAACCTTATTTACCGGTTGAATACCCGGGCTTTAAACAATTTTTCCGGCGATACAAAATACCTGTTGACGCAGGCAGCGGCCGCACACAAAAAACTGATGAACCTGTTACACTGGTATTGCAATGGCGACAGTATTTATTTGTATAACCTGCTGCCACTTAAAAAGCTGGTCCAGTTGTCGGGCGAGGTTGATAATAAGCTTAAAAACAATGAATATATCCGGGCGGTATATACGTTGCTGCAACCCCGGTTACAGGAACTGCAATCGACCAAACACCTGCCTTACCACCGGTGGCGGTGGTGGTCAAAATTCTGCACTGCTGTACTTAATACCGTTGAAATAAATACAGCATCCATAGAACACCTGCTTACCGTGCTCAATTTTAATCATCCTGATTTTATCAGCTACTTCATTCAAAGATCTGAACAGGAACTGGAAAGCTGTAATGGTGCTGCCGCAAGGCTGGATCACCTGTCGAGGCAGATATTATATTACAACATGATGGACACAGTAGAAGATGGTTATATTTTATCTGAGCGTTCAGTAAAGCAAGCTATGTTCCCGGTATTGCAAACGCGGTTGCGCTGTTTACAAGCGCTTCCATTTATTCCAAATACTACGGCGAAGCTGCAGGCCATATCCAAATTAAACACCTCCCTTTCGGTACCGCAACTGGCATTGCTGGTAAGGCTGATGGTAGATGCAAAGATCATTAATGAAGACAATTGTTCGCTGCTGCTGAAAAATATTGCCGGGGTTGTATATACATCAAGGGCTGCGGAGATTTCACCGGAAAGCCTGCGGGTAAATTATTATGCGCCGAATAATGCGGCAAAGAATATTGTGCGGGAGCATTTAGTTAGTATGATGAATTTGCTGAGATCGTATTGACAGTGGTGAATGGGGAATGGTGAATAGGGAATGGTGAATTGTGAGAAGTGAATGGTGAATTGTGAGAAGTGAGTGGTGAGTGATAACCGGGAAGATTTAATGGCTTATCGTTTGTATTGTAACACTAAAATCTTACCGGTATGGCAAACGATAGACTCTATATTTATAATCAACAAACAGATGAATATGTGTGTATTGCAAGGCATAATGGAGAAGAATGGAAATTAGGAAATGTTGAAATACTTAACCAGTTTTTAAAAGAAGCTTCAGGTAGTGCAACTTTCTCAATAGGCAGAGAAAGTGAATGTAGTTTTAAAGATAAACTCCATGGCAAAAACTTTAATTTGCCAAACACCTGGCATTACTTTGAATAAGTATGATGAACAGCATTGTACAATCAATTTGTAACATTTATAAAACCTTGTTTTATGCCAGGCAACAAAAATCTTCATGACAAACGTGACAGCATAAAAGCGGATAGTAATGATCCTTCAGAAGTAGAGTACCTGCACCGGCAATATCCAAAGAAAACGCACGATGAGATTAAAGACACGATCAAAAAATACGGGCCTTACCGGAAAGATATTGAACGGTATTTAAGCGCCAACTAAACCCGGCAGTGGAAAGTGAGTTGTGAATGGTGATGGTGAGCATCGGCTCAGCTTAAATAATTTTGTACCATTATCTCGAGTAAATCCTTCAATTTTTTACATCTGGAATGAATTACTTTCAGTTCATCAGAATTTTTATCTTTTGAAAGTGCTTCTTTGTAAGCATTTCGCAATCAATAAGTTCCGATTGCAATTCCTGCAGTAATTTGTCAATATCATTCATAAGATACTCCTGCAAAAGTGAGAGAGATAAAGTTAGGCAATTGATGCCGTTTAAGATAGTAACAGATGATGAGTTGTTAGCGGTGATAAGTTGTGAGAAGTGAAAGAAGAGATGTAAAGGCCCGGGCTTTCATACATAGAACAGGCCATACAAGGCTATTGCCTAATTTTTTTTGATTCCCCTGCTATTTTATTTTAGTTTGCTGTAGCATTTAATGCGTGCAAACCCGTGAAGCCAGCACTATCAATACTGCTTTTAATTTCATCCATTACCTTTTTCGGGCAAGTGGGTTCATCTGACAGTACTATTCATAGTTGCAATTACAAATCAACAAATATTCTGTTTACGGATATTGATATTGATACCGTTTATTATGGCAACCACACTGCCACTGGCTACGAATATGCTCAATATAGATTAACATGCGGAGCTGGTTGTTATCCGGACGATTTTGGAACTTTACTAACTAACCCCACCGATGTTCAAACCTATATGGTACAACGAGTGTGTGCTTTTTTCCAAAACAATATCAATGGAATAGTTAATACAGGAACTGGTGAATTTATTGAGTGCCCTAATTATAGAGCATCATGCGTTACCAACGACCATACCTGCGATAACTCTATACCGTGTGATCAACATTAATAACATTAAATATTTATTATGAAAACCATTTTTACACTAATTATCTTTTTATTTTTATTTTTTTCCTTAAGAGCACAGCCTGGCATTCCCGATCCGACTTTTGCTAACAATGGCATCCTAATCGAAAAAAGCTATCCCGGTTCATTAGTGCATATAGCACCAGAAAGCAATGGAAAATTTATTGCTGCAGGAGTGGGTTCTGACAATAACGGCTTTTTACTTATTCAATATAATCAAACGGGGATCATAGATTCATCTTTTGGTGACAATGGTGCTGTAATAACTGCTTTCCCAACAAGTGATGGATCATATTGTACAGCAGTTGGTATAGATGTTAGTGGAAAGATTGTTGCTGCTGGTACAATCAGTCGTGGGGGCAATATTAGTGTTGGATTAGCAAGGTATAATAACGACGGCGGTCCAGATAAATCTTTTGGAAGTGACGGGTTGGTTAATTTTATTGTTGGTGATGAAAGTAATGTGTATACACAAAGTATCGCTATGCAACCAGACGAAAAAATTGTTATTTCCGGCTATAGCAATCAAGGTAGCAATGGAAATTACAAGCCTATAATTTTTAGGTTTAACAGTGATGGCACTATAGATAAAAGTTTCGGGAATAATGGCGAAGTAGTTACTAATCAAAATTCTCCAGCAAATTTTCCCTGTGTTATTTTACAAGATGATGGAAAGATTTTAGCAGGCGGTAGTTCTTCAAAGTTTATGCTATTCCGGTATTTATCAGATGGCACACCCGACAGCACTTTTGGAATTAACGGTGTTGCGCGGCAAGCTTTCAGCAATAACGCTTTTGGCCAATTAAATTGCATGTTGCTACAAAGGAATGGATATGTAATATGTGGAGGAGAAGCAATCCCTGCAGGGGGAACAGGAGCGATGGGATTTTTGAGGTTTACTGATAAAGGGTTTATCGACTCAACATTCGGTACAATGGGCCAAGTTATTACAACATTTAATGATGAATCTAGCGCTTCAAAAGCCTTAATTCAAAATGATGGGAAATTTCTTGGTGTGGGTAACCTTATTTCTCTAAACGATCCATCAAAATTCATAACGGTTAGGTACACGCCAGATGGTAAAATTGATTCTACATTTGGGGCTCAAGGGTCTACTGTAACTGTTATTCAGGACGCGGCTACCTGTTATGACGCTGCATTGCAAAAAGACAGTAAAATTTTACTTGCAGGCATTAGCGTATTATCTTCAACTAACGAGACAGATTTCTCTTTTGCTCGATATGATAACAACGATGAATCAAAAAAACAAATTCTTATCACGAAAATCAAACGTTGGATACAACACCACAACGGCATTGAATGGACGAATACCCCAGGCGCTCAAAGCTATGCGGTGCAAAGAAGTTCTGACGGGCAACATTGGGCAACAATAAACAGACAAGCTGCTGTGAATGATCAACAGTCTGCTGTTAATCACTACAGCGACCCAACACCTTCCTCAACAAATACAACATATTATCGTTTGCAAACAACAAGCAATAGTAATGCAGTTGCCAATTCAAATGTTATTACTATAACAAACAATGAATTGGATGTTTCTTTATCTCCTAACCCTGCAAAAAGTACATTGTCAATTGCAGGCTTGCCAACAAATGAAAAAGTGAAAATAACAGTTGTTGATTTTAGTGGTAATTTTAAACTGCAAACAACAGTAAACAGCAGTTTATATACGCTGAACATTGCTTCGTTGCCTGCAGGAAATTATGTTCTTAAAGCTGAAACAAGTACTAACAGTGTTTCAAAACAATTTGTGAAGGAGTAATTTTCGTGGAATATTGCCATTATCCGCTAATTATTTTGCACGCTCTCAACTATAATATAAAAGTTCTAAACTTTAAACAGGTGGTGCAGCGGAGTAACAAACTTCGCTACCCAGGGGAAGTAATGCACGAAGAATCGCACAGTCCTTTAGCTTGCACGCATTATCTTAAAGAGACTGTGCGAAGAAGAAATCCTACCTTAGATAAAGCTATGGGTGGTGGATGTAGCAGTTGTACTTTTCGCAGCGATTTTGGTACAGGCTTAGGAACATACCCACAAGTTTATGGGTACATAGCGAGCAGAGCTGCAACTTTTTTTCAGGCAATAATCACTGGCATTAGTGGTTCTCTGCATGAGAGCAAATGGGTAGATATTGAAAATAAAAGGTTCGCGGGCAATACAGCTGATGACCCTGTTATAAATCATTCACTTGATTGCGATAACCAATAAATTCTACAAATATGAAAGGTATTCTCGTGCTTTTTTCAATGTTGTTTGCGGTTTGTTCCTTTGCCCAACCTGGCAGTTTAGATAAAACGTTCGGAAATGAAGGAACTACAGTATTTCGGTTTGATTCCAATGACATTATTGGATTTCGTAGTTCGGCAATGCAGCTGGATGGCAAAACCATTGTTGTCGGAAAAATAAGTAATCCCGATGTTGATTATGGTGATTTCTTGGTAGCACGTTTTACAAAAGATGGATTTATCGATAGTACATTTGGAATAAATGGCCACGCGCATGTAAAGTTTAATACGGTTACGGCAATCGAAGCAGACGGTGTGTGTATTCAGCCCGATCAAAAAATTGTGGTAGTTGGTTATTCTGCAGACGGATTATTTGATACCGAATACAGAGGTTTGATAGCCAGATTTAATACAGACGGTTCACTTGATGCTTCATTTGGCCAGGGAGGTATGGTTGTAAGTAACTATAGTTTTAATAATCAATATCGAACTTCTGCTACCATAGATGGAAAAATAATTGTTATTGGTCAAACCTCTAACAATATTTTGCTTAGTCGCTATTTATCGGATGGAACGCTAGACCTAGATTTTGGACAAAACGGAAATACAACTTATACATCCCCATCAAACGGTTCATGTGTATCAATTCAAAATGATCATAAAGTTCTTGTTGGGGGAACCGCTGGAAATTTTTCTGGTCAGCCAGATAAAATGCTTGTACTACGATATTTGGAAAATGGCTCACTTGATCAAACATTTGGAACAGACGGCGCGGTTAAAACTGACTATGGCCTTAATAACGATAACCTGTTACAAATTGGTTTACAAAGCGACGGAAAAATAGTTGGTGTCGGTAAAACAGGTGTGGAATTTGATCCGGACGATGCAAAGATTGCCTGCATCAGGTACACTTCCGATGGTCAAATAGATTCTTCCTTTGGAACTGACGGTAAAAACACTATTTATTTTGATGATACTGCTGCGTCAGGAACTGCAGTTGCTATACAACAGAATGACAAAATCCTGATTGCCGGATATACAACCATATCAGGAAATTTTGAAGACGTTGTCATCCGCTTAAATGCAAATGGTATTCAAGACTCCTCCTTTGGTACAGATGGAAAAACATTTGTAAGCATGACCGGATCCGACAGCCCGGGTGGAATTTTTTTACAGCCTGATAATAAGATTGTTATTGCTGGCCTTTCTTATGCAAATCAAAATAACGATCAGTATATTTCTCTTGCCCGCTTTAATAATGATTTAAGTCAAAAACAAATCCTCATCACCAAAATAAAACACTGGCTACAACATCACAACGGTATTGAATGGAACAACATGCCGGGCATTCAAAGCTATGCAGTACAAAGAAGCATGGATGGCATACATTGGACAACTGTTTACCGTTCGCAGGTCACTGCTTACACTGCACACTATAGCGACCCAACACCATCTTCAGCCAGCACTACGTACTATCGTTTGCAAACAACAAGCACCAGCAATGCTGTTGCAAATTCAAATGTTGTTGTAATAACAAACGGCGAATTGAATATTTCTCTATCACCCAACCCTGCAAAAAGTACATTGTTAATTGCAGGTTTGCCGATAAATGAAAAAGTGAAATTAACAGTTGTTGATTTTGGTGGTAATATCAAACTGCAAACAACAGCAAACAGCAGTGCATATACGCTTAATATCGCTTCGTTACTTGCAGGGAATTATGTTCTTAAAGTTGAAACAAGTATTAACAGTATAGCAAAACAATTTGTGAAGGAATAATTTTCGTGGAATATTGCCATTATCCGCCAATTATTTTGCACACTCTCCCCTATCATATAAAAGTTCTAAACTTTAAACAGGTGGTGCAGCGGAGTAACAAACTTCGCTACCCAGGGGGAAGTAATGCACGCAGAATCGCACAGTCCTTTAGCTTGCACGCATTATCTTAAAGAGACTGTGCGAAGAAGAAGGAGTAAAAAAATTACACCCGGAAGGTTTTCCTTATAATATGATGAACCTGCTGCGATCTTATTGATAGTGGTGAGTTGTGAGAAAAAATAATGGATAATGGACAGTTGACTATAGAGAATAAGTTGTGAATGGTGGGGTGGCTCAGCTTAAATAATTTTGTACCATTATCCCGAGTAAATCCTTCAATTTTTTACATCTGGAATGAATTACTTTCAGCTCATCAGAATTTTTATCTTTTGAGAGTGCTTTTTGTAAGCATTTTCGCAATCAATAAGTTCCAATTGCAATTTCTGCAACAACCTATCAACATCATTCATAAGATACTCCTGTAAAAATGAGAGAGATAAAGTTAGGCAATTGATGCCGGTTTAAGTTCGCTATTGCGATAGTCACGCAGCCAAACAGAAATGCTCTTCGCGAAGAACCTGCAACGACATAAAGATACCCAGCTCAGCGAAGTGTTTGCGTTTTCATGGCGAAGTTTGCAACTTTTAATTAAAGCCTTATAGCTTTATTTTTCAGCATTATTACAAAACAAAGAAGTTGAAAACTTCAGGTAAGAAAAGCGAAGTTGCAAACTTCGCTTAATGATGGGTATGCCTATTCTTTTCAAATCAGGATATGAAAATTTTATCTACCATATAAACAATACCATTCGAGGCTTTTTCATCCTTTTCTTTTACCAAACAATCATTTATGCTAACAGTTTTATCAAGCTTGTCAATTTGTAATATTTTGCCATTAATAGTTCTGAATTTTCTCCTCATAAGAAGATCCTGGATACTAAATTGTCCTTCTAAAATATGGTTATATAAAATGTTTAGCAGTTTGATCTTATTTCCGGTTTTTAACCAGTTCTCCAGTTCAAGTTCATGCAAGTTGCCGAATGCAATTTCAGATGGTGCAAACACTGTATAAAAAAAGCCGGGCCTGTTTAATTTATCTTCTAATTCAGCAACCTTTACACACCTCATCAGGCTACCCATGTTCCTGTTATTCCTGATAATATCAAAAATGTTTTCCATAATTTAAATTAACCTGCAATCAAAATAATTGCGTTGCCTGTAAGGTAGTCCTATTGTGGCCGGTTGCATTATACCTATCAACTAAAGTATCCTGTTGCTCAGAAGTTTAACATAAGATGGTTTACCAGCATTCACGCTCAGGATGTCATAAAATTATGCAGTACAAGAGAACAACCCCGCGCCAAGGTGTGGGGCAGGCCTCACTGTGATGCCACGAAGAGCAAAAGTTCGCTACATAATTAAAATAAATAACTCAAACAACTTCTTAACCGGGCTTATTTAGTTTTAAGCAGCTTTCGCCTGAGTTGATCTCCCGAATAGGTTAGTGCAACACTTTTTATTATACTGTTTGACCATGTAATAATTATCCAGTTAAACGATTCCATGCTTTCATATAAACTAACATTCTTTAAATCCGGCCAGCCTGATGCTATATCAAGTATCGCTTTATTTCTTTCTGCATTTTTGTAACTCATGATATTACTCCTCCATTAATTATGTAAGGTAGCTTTAATACAAAGAACACCTGTAAATAACCATTGAAAAGCAAAACATTAACAGTCAAAGCATTCTTTTAATTGTACATTACATTTCTGCCTCTAAAAGGGCAGTAATTTATGATGGTATATAATAGTGAAGATGTTTTTAGCGCTGACAGTTATCCTGAGATGGCCAAAGAATTAAAAATACTTAAAGAAGCTGCCAGGCAAATGCCTGTTTATTTTAAAGGTGAGATTGTTATTTCATATTTAAAAACGCATTCGATCAAAAGCGAATGGATAAAGGCTAATCCTGAACTGGTTATGTTTATACGCGATTATTCATCCAAGACTGCACATATAGAGTCGCTTTTCGATTTTTACCGGCTAAGAAAAGCTTCACTTACCGGTTATGAAAAATATATCCTGAATTTCTTTTTGGCAACCAGATAAGTTGAAGCACAATAACTTTTTCAGCCCGGCAGGTTTTTATCAGTTTCTGTAATATGTTCTTTTGCCCAGTTGATTGTTTTTTTTACAGCGTTATCAATATCCGTTTTTGTAATAGACCGCCTGCCCCCTGCACCATTTGGCATCGAACCCGAAAGAAAGGAAGATAATTTTCCTTTTTTCGTTTGCGA